>NZ_JAGDXD010000005.1 GCF_023256255.1 Caldivirga sp.
TGAACGCAAGCATAAACATTCTAAGGAAAGGGGACTGGAAGCCAACCCAACAGCCCCACCCAATACCCCTAGCCAATGGCCAAGGGGCAAGGCGAGACAATGAAACAGGAAACTCCGCTTTTCAAGACAGGGTAGCTCACAAATGTACCTAAGCTCATAATTGCATATAGTAAGCTAGGCTTGGTGACTCCTCATTCATGCTACCTGAAATGCATCATATGTACCCAAGTCTCCTAAGCATTAGTACTACTATTACTGCGATTACCACTACTATTATTACAGGTAGCATTAATCCTATTAGCCTAACGCTTAACGGTGCCGGCATGAGACCGTTTATTATTAAACGCTTAGTGTAGGAGTTTACGTAGTATGGTCCATTTATCCGTATTAAATAGTCACCGCTTAACAGTGGTATTGCCAGTAATGCTTGGGTTGATCTTAGTTTTAACGTGTATGGTTGACCATTAAACTGAACACCCACTATACTTACCGTGTATTGCCCTAGGCCTAGTATAGTGTTGACCTTAACTATGAGTGTATAGGATACTGGTGTGAACGTTAACGTAACGTTAACCCCAGCGCCATTAATTACTACATTCTGGGTTGACCCACTGTATGGATTATTGAACCCATTGAAGAAGTTTGAAGCTGAAGATACTGTGTATGATCCATCAGGCAGCATGAGTGTTACTGAATCACTGGGTGAAATTAGGGTTGTTGCGTAAGAGTAGTGGGTACCATTGAAGAATACGCCGCTTACGCTTAAACTCCACTTGACATTGTTAATTAACCCGGTTTCACTTATCTTAAGTGGATAATAGTTAACATTAAGGGTTAGGTTAATGTTCCTAGCCCCAGCCCACACTGTGAAGGCTAGGTTATTTGAAGTGGGTGATGCAACACCGTTATATGCCCCATACGTTACATCGGTGATTGTAAGCGTGTATTCACCATCAGGAAGCAGTATTGTGTAGTAGGGTACCATTATGGTTAGGTTCTCATTAATTGCAGTGCCAGCTATTGATACTCCATGCACCATTGCCTTAACGCTTAGGCCACTCATCATGTTAATTATGTTAATGTTAACTGGGTAATTAATTAAAGTGAAGTTAATTGGAACCACTATGCTACCAGCCGAGGATACTGATACTGAACCACTCACCGGTATTGACGAGTACCCAAACACTGGGTTAACATTGAACCTGTATGATCCAGGTTCAAGGTAAAACACTATTTCCTCACCAGCTGGGGCCATTTGTGTTTCATTGAATAAATTACCGTAGGCTGTTAACCCATAAACCCAGACACTCCACGTGTCATTTGATGCTAATCCCTCCTCCGTAAATATGAGCTTATACGAGGTGTACACAGGTGCAATTATCTTGATGGTTGAGTCATGTACCGCGAACATTACGCTAGCTGGCTGGATATAGTAACCTTTAGGTGTGGTTATGGTTAAGTTATATATGCCATTTGGCAGCATCACAGTCGTATTATAGTGAAGGTTAGTTAGCCTTATATTCACTGGGCCGCTTAATGTTATGTTATAGTATGATGAATTCACGTAAAGGTAAAGCGGATATAGGCCACTTGGGCTCTTATAGAACGTTACCTCATCAATGATGCCTAGGCTGGGTAATGCTGCATACAGCTTATTACCAATCATGGTTATTGATGATCCGGCTGACGGTAAATGAATTACACCAATTTCAAAATACATGCCCCTAGTGTATTCATAAACATAAACCAGTTTATTATCTAAGGCGTACAGTAGGCTTTCATTTACATTAGCCGTAAGCCACGTTGGGGAGACGGAAATATTATATAGTATGCGGCCTGTTGAACCATCCAACGCGTATAAGCCTCCCTTTGTTGAAACGAAGAGTATATTATGCTCCTCATCATAATAGGCGTAGAGGGGAGTTGAGTTTAAGTTAACTATTATGCAGTTTACGCAGTAATTCTTGGGAAGCTGCATTACCGTGTAGTTTAGGTATAGGACGTAACCGGTAGTGTAGATGACATACAGTAGGTTAAGCTTACCATTAGGGATGATTATCTGCGGCGGCCATAAGTTACTTATGGTGGAAGCTATCTCCAGGTACTTAAATGATGAGTTAACGGTATTGTATTGGAAGATTTTCCCTGACCCGTAGGCAACCACGTATAGTTGACGTGTGAAATCATCGTAATAAACCCACGTTGGCTCAAAGGACACGGTAATTGAACCAATTATTGAGGCTGTGTTACCGCTAATTTCGTAAACCAGGTTACTTATGGGGCATGAAACGTAAATCACATTATCCTGGTAATCAATTGCAGCCAAGTATGACGGCACGCAGTTAGGTAAGTTAACATCCCCAACCACACCACCACTACTCATTATTAAGACGCTGCTCGTTGCATTGACTCCGGTTACGTTAATCCGCGTGTAAAGTATGTATAAGTAGTTTACGCTTGGGTTTGAGTAGATTCCTGTGATTACTGTACCGTAGCCTATGTACTGGGCTAGGTTTATCATTGTTTCGTTAACTGGGGTGAATGATTCTAATGTTAAGCTAAGGGCCGTTAGCGGAATCACAGATATACATACTAGTAAAGCTACTAATATTACTCTACTCATTATAAGGTTTAATTAAGGGAATTATTTAAATATTCCCCCAGGATACGAACAAGCCAGTGATGAGTGACACCAGAGCCTAATGGTGAGGAGAAGTAATTTAACTGAGGTAATACTCACATATGAAGCTAACCTGGGTGAGTTAATATTTAAAATAACTCAGCCGATAGATGTGTTATGCCCAGGAAACAGACGAACAAGATACTGGAAAGGAAGAATGATATTCTGGATATAATAAGGAAGAAGGGGGAGATATCCACCAATGATCTGGTTAAAACAACTGGGCTTAGCCATAGTCAAGTATTCTACATACTGAGGTTACTTCAGAGGGATGGGGCGATTAGGGAGATTAAGAGGGGTAAGGTTGCTTATTGGAGGATAGTTGAGCAGAAGCAGGAGGCTGCTGACTCAGAGGACACTGATGTTATTTAATGGTTGATCAATGTGGGTGCTTAAGGTTAAAACATTAGCTTAACCATGGGTTAATGCTTATTAACACTGATCACTGAACCTTAAGCATGGATAAGTCGGAATTCTAAATCAAGTCTCGGTTTTAATTAAGCAGAGTGAGGAATCCATTAGTAGGCTTAGAAGCCTCCTAAGTAACCTGCCGTTAAACCTGAACCCACTTGACATCATCAGTAATGTAAGGGAACCTGCGGTTTTAAGCATTATTAAGGAATACCTAAACAGTAACAATAAGGTAGCCTACTTAGGTCCTGAGGGGACGTTTAGCCATGAAGTCGCGTTGATGCTGCTGAATGGCGCCATGACTCCTGTTAAGGGAATTAACGATATAGTTAAGGGTGTTTATAATGGTCAATTCAACTATGGTATAGTACCCTTTGAGAATAACCTAGCAGGCATAGTGGGTGATACTATTGAGGCGTTGATTAAGTGGGATGTGGGCGTTAAGGCTAGTGTTGAGTATAAGGTTTCACTATGCCTAGTAGTGAATAGTGACGTTGACTCCCTTAGTGAAATCAGGGAAATATACTCGCATCCACATGCCCTTGAGGAATCTAAGGAATTCCTCAGTAGGTTAAACGTGTCCATTAGGCAAACCTCATCAACAGCGGAGGCATTAAACATGGTGATTGGGCATAGGGATAGGGCTGCTGTTGCGTCAAGGCTTGGTGCACGGTTAAGGGGATTAAAGACCATTACCTGCGGTATTGAGGATAAGCCTAGCTTCACTAAATTCCTAATACTGCAGAGGAACGTTAGTAACCTTGGTGATAGGTCATTAATAATATTTTCAGTGCCAAATAAGCCTGGTTCACTATACTCAGCACTGCAGCCATTCGCCGAGGCTGGGCTTAACTTAACAATGATATATTCTAGGCCGAATAAAATGGGCCCATGGGAGTACGACTTCATCCTTGAGGTTGAGTGCAGTTTAAGTGAAGCAAAGTGCATTGAAGCCATTAATAGGCTTAGGGAACGTGCAGCCTACGTTAAGGTTTTAGGGAGCTATAGTTACCTGACGCTTCAGGGGTATGGTGAAGTATAGCTTCCTTGAAGAACACATTGCCTTTTACACTTAAATAACCTTCATTAAGAACCTACTGGTCTGGAGTATTAAAGCCGCTGTATGATATTACCTTCTTAAGTAAATCAGCCTCAGGTGGTACTCCAACGAACTCAACATCACCCGTTGAGCCTTCATTCCTAATAACCACTGTTGGTACAGCTGTCACACCATACATGTCCGCTATGTCAGGCTCCTCATAAGCCTCAACAACCACTGACCTAACCTTACCTTTACTTTCATAGGCAAACATGTTAGCCAACAGTACAGCGTAGGGGCAGTATGGGCATGATGGAGTAACCACTGTTACCACTTCAACAGTCTTCGCGCCTGAATTAACCATTGAGGCTAGGGTACTCTTAGTCCTAGTCCTTAATCCAGTTTTGCCCGTTGATATTCTTGTTATGGTTTCTATGAAGGCCCTAACCTCCTCACCCAGTGGTGCCCCAAGGTACCTTATTATGCCACCATTAATGTATACTACGGGAACCCTGTTCTCCTCAATATTGAACTTAGCTCCATCATCCTTATTTTGATCAATCCTATGCTTATTAACGATTATTTTACCCTCAGGCGCTAGGCTGGCTAGTAGGTCAATGAGTTCCTCAGTTGGAGTGCACCAATTAGTGTCCCTGCCTGCGCAATTACCCGTGATGAAGAGGTCGAAGGTAACTGGGTTAATCATTTGGGAAAGCATCTCCCTTATTATGCCCTTCGTCTCCTCATCAACCTCTATATGAACCTCCTCAGGACCAGTAGGTGGTGTTAGTGGTGTAGCTGACATTGCACTCAACGTGACACTGTACTTTTAAAAATCTTTCGCGTAAATGTTAACCCATCAATTAAAGTAATCAAGTATGCTTCTCCCCGTTTTACCAAGTAGGGTTGCTTCATTTACCCCAAAGACTTCAAGTATCCTTAAGGCTGCTGGAATAACCTGCTTCTCCACGTAGTAGTCAACATCAATGGCCTTAACATCATCAATGAATATGTATGGGTAGGCCCTTTGAGTCAACTTGTCGCCGCTATTCTTAATAATCACGAAACCCACAGTATCGCCCTTATTAACCATGTAACCCTTCTCTATTAGCCTCCTCGCTGCAATTACATGGGGCTGAAGCGCCTTATACTCATTAACGTCTTTATCTAGGGTTTTCCAAATTATCACATCATCCAGTGTGAACCTGTAGTTCCTTAAATCATCAATAACTGCCTTAACGTACTTAACGGCCTCATCAACGTTCCTCCTTAATACCAATTCAGCCACCTTCTCCTGCACATTCCTAGCCAACTCACTCCAGTCACCCCTAACTGCCTCAAAGCCCACTATGTCTACTTCACCATCCATCGTTAACCCAATGTACCTCTTCTTCGATTCCGTGAATATTAACTTACTGTAGACTTTATCTATCTTAACCTCAAAGCCCATTTCATTAATCTTACTTATTATGTCAGTTACCTTATCCTTATCGTAAGTTACGAAGAGGCTGTCCGTATCACCATATATTACGGTTAAACCCCTCTCCTTAGCCATATTCACAGCAGTCTTAAGTAAATGCCTACCCCACGCCGTTACTGACTCAGCCACCTCCTTAATATACCACCTAGCCCCAAGCCAACCGCAGTAACCATACATGGCGTTAGCCATAACCTTAAGGGCCCTTTGCCTCTCATTAAACAGCACCCATTCAGGTGAACCCTCAGGGTGCTTCCTCATCTCATCCCTAGCCTCACGCCTAGCCTCAATAAGCTTCTGAAGCAGCATTGCGTAAAGCCCCTTTGGACTCTTCCTAAACCTGTAACCAACCTCAGGGGCAATGTAATAGTCTCCATCAGACGAATCAAGCACTAACGTGTCTGGTGATATGTTGTATTTCAGCATTATGTTGGGGTACATTGATGAGAAGTCTATTACGGCAATGTTGCTATGAATGCCTGGCTTAGGTTCAAGTACAATAGCGCCCTTGTAGGATTCATAGGGTCTTTCAACCCTGTTAGGGGCTAGTTCACCCATCTTGTAGGCCTCATGCATAATCATCCACTCCACCCTAGCGCCCACACTGGCTGGGCCAACTTGATCCAGCGGTAGACCTGACACTGAGGCAAGCTGCATAGCGTATGGTAACAGTACCTTACCTAACCCAAGGGTACTTAAGACATCATCCTTAGCGTACTCAATTAACTGCCCACGCTTACTCTCATCATCCCAGTACTGGTAAATCCTATGACCAGGTATGTTAACGCGTTCACTCCTCTTCATTATTCCGAAGTACTCCGCAACGTAGTCTAGGCTCTTCCTCTTAACGTTAGTCATATCCTCAATGAAATTGTATAAGTCAACGTGAGCCCTCCCTATTATTGACCAATGCCCATAAACGCTCTGTTCCGGTGGTGTACCATACTTAGATAACTGCAGTTTAGCATTAAGCGTACTAGCCCTATTAACTAAGTAGGGCATGTCAAACTTATTCGAATTATAACCGAACAGTATGTCTGGATCCCATTCATTAATCACACTTACCATATCGCTAATCATCTCCCTTTCATGCTTGTAATTATCCAGCGTCAATAACTTAACGTCACCCTTATGGTTAGCTAAGGCAATTACTATAATGGGGTCCCTCCTAGGGTCAGGGGTGCCTCTTGGGTTGTAAACCTCAATGTCAAGGGCCGCGTAGTCGAGTTTCGGCATTAACCCTACGTCGATTGAGGTTGGTGGGGCTTCGGTTAAGTAGACGTTACTGATACCCCCTATTTTAGTGCTCATTGGTTTAAGGTTACTGAACATTAACCAACCTGGCTTAACATCATTATCAATCATGTACCTAATGTAGAACCTAACGTCAGCCTCTAAGACATCCTTAACATGCTGAATTGACTTAACCCTATCCCTAAGTTCCCTAACCTTATCCGGTATCGTAACAGTAACCTTAATGGCCTTAATTGGCTTACCGAAGATCCTCCTTTCAGTGACCTCAGTCTTAATAACATTCTGCATCTTGCCAATAGCCCCAGCAATCTGATTTTCAAACCCATCCTCTGGAATCACGTAGAAGTATGGCCTAAACCCCCTATCCAGGATGACTAATTTTTCACCATTCTCATCAACGCCGAACATCCTAATTTCAGGTGAGTTACCGATTAATCCATAGGTAATATCCACTAGGTAAACCCTCTTCTCCACATGGTTTTAACACTGGACTTATTAATAACCCTAACTAAAGCCGCAGGATTAGTAGCGTTAAGGAGAATGACCGTGGAATTAAAAAACATTAAAGGATTCTGATTAATATGGCTGTACTCGGTGTAGTTTTAGCCGCTGGGAAGGGTGAGAGGCTAAGGCCGCTTACTCTCTACGTACCTAAACCCCTAATGCCTATTCCAGGAGGTAGGCTTGCAATGCAGGATGCTGTGGAGCGTTTACTTCCATTAAGGCCGGTTAAAATATACGTTGTTGCGCATTACATGGCTGAGTTAATAATGGATGCGGTTAGGCATTTAAACAAGGCCTATAATGGGTTACTTGAAACTGTTGTTCACGGTGAGTTACTGGGTACTGCTGGTCACTTATACTTCCTTAGTAGTTTGGTTAAGGATGATGATATTGTTGTTGTTGAGAATGGTGATGTTATAGCTAACGTAAACATGGTTGATGCGGTTAATTACCATTTGAGGAGGAGCTTAGACATGACTATAATTGGGTATAGGGCTGGTGTTCAATTAAGGTATGGAGTACTTAACACTGAGGATGATGTTGTGAAGGCTTGGGTTGAGAAGCCTACAATTTACTTCACAATATCTACGGGTAATTACATAATTAAAGGTGGGTTACTGAGGCTGCTTAATGGTGGCTTCATTGATATGAACGATTACGTTAACTTAATTATAAAGGAGGGGGGTAGGGTTGGGGTGTACTTGGTTGATCACTTCATGGATATTGGTACTGTTGATGATTACCTTAAGCTTTGGTGCTCAGGGAAATGATAAGTTAAGGTTTAACGCTCCTATTCTTATCAACAGCAAGTGCGCTCCTCTCATCCTCTATATACCACTCCAGCATGTAGTTGAATCTATCGGCTAGTGTTCTAGCCACATCATAGGCCTTATACCACCTTCTACTCACCATTACTATCCTCCAGCCGACTTGAACAAGCTCAAGGTCATTTAACTTACCTGTCACTAGTATGCGTGCTTCCCATGGATTCAGTAGGACGTAGTAACGCTTACTTCTCACAATACTTAAGTATTACCGGGCTTTTTTAAACACTAACCTTAATAGTGTTCCTGAGTAGACTAAAAGTTTAAGTAATCTCTCCCTGCCGCATGTTTTAATTTACCTGAAACCTTAATAAGGTATTAAACTTTAGGTTTATCAATAGTAACGTAAGGTTTATTAACCGGTAAACCTGAGGTTTAGGCTATGGCACTGGAGGTTTCGTTAAAGGAGACTAAGGCCATTAAGATATCCTTGGCTTCAGTAATGGCAGCCTTATCGGTGGCTTTATCCTTCATTCAGATACCGTTCCCAATAGCTCCATTCCTCAAGTACGATTTAGCGGGCATCCCATTAATAATAACAGTACTATTAATAGGCCCTAAATACGCACTACTAGCCGACACAATACTAATGATAGCCCTACTCCGTGGTGGTGACCCAATAGGCGCAGTTATGAAGTGGACCGCTGAGGCATCAACATTCATTCCAATGTACTACACTTACAGGTTACTGGGAGGTAGGTTTAGTAATGTTAAGGTGCTGTACGCATCATCAGCAACCATGGGTGTAGTGGCGAGGGTTGGATTAATGGTGATTGCAAATTACATTATTGACCCATGGTGGTTCCTAATAGCCCATTGGGTTGGAACATACGCTAAGGCGGTTTCATTAACAATATACCTACTACCCATTGTAGCCCTCTTTAACTTAACCATAGCCGTAATATACGTTGCAGTGGCTTACCCAGTCTACTTAACCATTGCTAGAAGGTTTAGGTGGCTTACTGATGCTCACGGTGAGTAACCTATGGGTGAGGTATGGTAATGGGAGTTGGGTTTTAAGGGGATTATCACTAAACCTTAAGGATGGGGAGGCTGCATTAATAATTGGTGACACAGGTTCAGGAAAAACCACGTTGGTTAGGGCGCTTGCAGGCGTAGTTCACTTAACCGGCGGCTTGGCTAAGGGTATTATTAAGGTTAATGACTATGAATTAAGTAATGCTAGTCCTAGGGAAAGAAGCAAACTAATTGGTGTCCTTTACCAAGACCCGGCAATACACTTCACTTACCCGAGGATTGACGAGGACCTTGAATTAACAGCCCTAGAGAATGGTGTAGGGGTTAAGGATCTATTGAATGCAGCCGGCTTAAGTGAGGGGGTGTTAGGTAGGTTAGTTACAGAATTATCAATGGGTCAACTACAGAGGCTTGCAATAGCCAAGTTGATTACGAGGGGTGTTAAGGTAATTGTGATGGATGAACCATTAGCCCACTTGGATCAGGACGCAGTTGAGCTATTAGCTGCAGTGATTAGGAGAATTAAGAGGAGTAATGTATCAGTGCTTGTGCTTGAACATAGGTATGAGAACATTATTGACCCAATGGATAAGGTGCTTCAACTTAGTGGTGGTAAGCTAAGTGAAGTAAGCACCATTAATGCATCAGTAAGGCGTAGGTACATTATTAGAAGGGTCAGTAACGGTAACGATCATGGTTGGCTTAAGTTAAGCAACGTCTGGTTTAAGTACGATGACTCATACGTGCTCAGTAACATTAACCTATCGGCATCATCAAAAAGAGTAATCTTCATAGGGCCTAACGGTGGCGGTAAATCAACACTGCTTAAGTTAATAATAGGCATGATTAAGCCAAGTAAAGGTAAGGTTATCATTGATCACTCGCACCCGGTACTTTACATGCCGCAGGACATAAACGTGGTGATGTCCATGACTGACACAGTGGGGGAACTGTACCTTGAGTTGGCTAAGGCTGCTGGAAGGAGTACGAGTATTGAGGATCTTAAACGGGAGTTAAGCATGCTTGAAATGAATATTGACGCTTCAGATGACCCACTCCACCTGTCGGAAGGACAGAAGAGGATGCTCATGCTTATTATGGCTAAGCTACTGAAACCAACACTCATGGTTGCTGATGAACCAACCTCAGGGCTTTCAAGTAAGTATAGGGTTGACCTAGCTGAGTTCATTAATCAATCAAACTTAAGAGTAGTGATGGCCACCCAAGACATGCATTTCGCATCCCTAATAAAGGATAGTGACGTATTCTACGTGAGGGGGCAGGAGGGGCATGTTGTTAAGGTGAACGTGAGTTAACATGTTTTATGAGTGGGTTAAGCCAATTGTGAAGGGTGCTGAAGGCCCATTGAGGGGGATGTCAATTATAGGTAAACTTACTGTAACTTTATCATTCATACCCTACCTCGCGTCCTACTGGTTCATGAACCCGATTAGGCTAATACCAATTACGGTGGTGGGTTTAGCCGCCAGTATTGCTTACCTAGCATTAATAGGGGATTTGGCTAGGAGGTTAAGGCCGTTAATGCTCGTGTGGATTCTATCCGAATTCACTGGTTTACTGGCAGTACTACTGTCAGGGAGGGGGGTGGGCTTAATTTCAATGCTGCTTAATGTAACTGTATTATCAACCCTAATACTAGTGCTAGTAACTGGAGTTGTTGTTTCCCTTGCATTACTTAGGTTAAGTGAGGTAAGGTACATTCTCAGTGCAATCGGCTTAAGCACACTGGGTGAATCACTAGTATTATCACTGAGGTACCTGCTGAACGCGTCAATAAGCATGGATGAAGCCTACGCAATGCTTAAGTCACTTGGTAACGTTAAACCTAAGTTGCTTGTTAATTCACTTGTGGCGAATGGTGTAAGGTACTCTATGATTCTTGCGCAATACATAGAGTACTACGGTATACCCAGCGTTAAGCCGAAGGTAACCTTAAGTAGGCTTGATTTAATAGCCCTAATTCCACTAATACTTTACGTGATTCTACTCGTACTCTAGTAATGCTGAATACTGCACATGCTGTAGAGGATTCAGCATGCTTCCATGCATTTAACAGGCACTATAATGTTTTTAATCAGGAACCCCTTGCCTCCTCTCATGAGGATTAGGGAAACCGTTGAGGTTCCTGAACTTGAAGTCAAGGATACTGTCATGGTTGATTCATCTAGGTCTGCTGTACTGGTTATTGATATGCAGAATGATTTCGTTAGAAGTAATGGTAAGCTCTACGTGCCTGATGCCGAGAGGACTATTAGGCCTATTGCCGATTTACTTACAAAGGCTAGGAAGGCTGGGGTAAGGGTAATTTATACCCAGGACTGGCACTTTAAGGATGACCCGGAGTTTAGGATATGGGGTGAACACTGCGTCATGGATACTTGGGGTGCTGAAGTTATTGATGAACTTAAGCCACAGCCTGGTGACGTGGTTATTAGGAAGAGGAGGTATGATGCCTTCTTTGGCACTGACCTTGATTACGTACTTAGACATGTTGTTAAAGCTGATACATTAATAATAACCGGCACCGTGGCCAACATATGCGTACTTCACACGGCAGGTAGTGCCGCATTAAACTGGTATAAGGTTATTATGCCTATTGACGCAGTGTCCGCGTTAAATAGGTTTGATTACCTAGCGTCATTAAGGCAAGTGAGCTTCCTATATAAGGGTGATTTAACAACAGTGAATGGTATTGTGTTTGAAGGTTCACGTTAAGTACTCGCATGTGCTTACGTTCAATTTTCCTATTAAACCTATTAATTTCTTAAATCCTGGCCTTCATCACATTTGATTAAAGCATCATTAAGTAATGCGTTTAATTTAATATTATTAACTTTACCCAGCAATTCCTTAACCTCACTTAGGTAGTTTTTAATTAGGGCTAACGTATCATAGCCCAACTCCCTGTAGTAGCATGCCCTAATCAACGTGGCTAACTTATCACTAATGGCAACTAAGACTGCCTCCTGGCTCTTTAAATCAACATACTCATTAAACTCATTACCGAACCCCAATTCCCCCACTATGCTTGCCTCAAGCATCCTCCATTGGCTTAGACCCATCTTATCCCTAACCATTTTTGACACATTACCCGTCATTGATTCAGCAGCATCATGAACCATAGCCAATAGCGCCGCCTTACCTGCATCTAGGTCCATTGACTTAGCAAGTGAGGCAGCTATGTATGATACTAGGAGGGTGTGTTCAGCCACAGTCTCAGGGTGTTTAACACCGGCATTAACCCACCCTATCCTAGGTATCCCCGTTAATGAGTCCACTAGTTTTAAAAGTCTCCATAGATCAAGCATAATTGCCCCTGTGTTGCCTATTAATGACTTTTACGCAGCAGATAAGCGGACTCTAATTAGGTTAGCTAAGTCAGCCCTAAGACTTGGAGTGAGGATAGGGGGTGATGTGCATTTTATGGTTGATCCAACTTACCTTAATGCTATCGCCCAACTAACCAAGGGTGAGAGGGTTCTTGAAATAGGCTTTGGCCTAGGCTACTTAACCCACTACCTGGTTAAGCATGCTCAACACGTGTTTGCATGTGACGTGAACCCAATAATGATTAAGGCAATTAAGGCTATTGGGTTAAGTAGGTTTGATGCTGACTTATTCATCTGCGATGCATTAACGTATAAACCACCCATTGGCTTAACGGTTGTTTCAAACATACCCTACAGCATTACAACACGGTTATTGTTAAGATTATTAACCAACTATGAGGCTAGGAGACTAGTATTGACGCTGCAGAGGGAGGTGGCCTTAAGGCTTGCAGCTAAACCCGGCTCCATGGATTACGGTAGGCTCTCAGTGGTGACTCAATGCTTAAGCCTAGTTAACATTATTAAGCATGTGCCGCCATGGGCCTTTTGGCCCAGGCCTAAAGTATACTCAACGATCGTTGAGTTAAAGCCCCTGCCTAAGCCATGCGTTGACGTTAGGGCATTAGAATCCTTAACAGGTAAATTATTCACTCAACCTAATAAGAAGGCGCTTAAGGTGATTAAGCAATTCTACGGTTTAAGGGAAGGGGACTTACCTGGTCAGTTACTTAATAAGAGGGTTAGGGAGTTAAGTGTTGATGAGGTTGCTGAGTTGGTTAATATGCTGGTGAATATGGGGAAAATCACGTGATCATTATCATTTAATATATATAACATGGTGACGCCTATATATTTAACATGTGCTTTTTCTGCATAATTCGCCTGCTTTTATTAAGTATGAGAAATAAACTAATATGTATGCAGAAGTCCATTAACATAATACTAATGAACGAGGGGGAGCTTGATAAGGTGCTTGGGGACTTAGCCTACATTAATAAGGCTATTAGGGGTGATAAGTCCCCCTCAGTTTACCGTAGGTTAAGGAGGTTTAAGAAAATGGGCGTATTAACCGTGAACAAGGGTACTGTTAGATTAGTTACTAACCCGCTTCTTCTAGCGTCATTTGAGGTTAATGAGGATTCAATAAGGATAATAGACTTTGCACTACTGTACCAGAATAAGGAACTCTACGTCATATCATCAATATGTGGCACAATATGTGAACAGTGCCCAAGGCTGCAGGCATGTTCACTACTACTTAAAGGCATATTTGAGGAGCTGGGGATATGTACAGCTAGGGGTGTTACCCCAGTTGAGGTTGTTAGATTCATGATTAATGAATGCTTAGGTAACTCAAGGCGCATTAAAATGGTAGTTGACATGAGGGATCACAACCACAGGTCAATACCCGATGATGGGAAGTACATAATCATAAACACACGTAGTAAGAGTAACCCCACTAGTGTAATGTGATTGATTTAATTTAACTCAAAAGAGTTATTATTTCCTACAACATATAGTATTGCTTAAGGGCATTAACTATATCGGCCTTACTTATGAATGTTGATGAAGCGTTAACGGCTACCCGCCAGTATTCACTACGGTTATTGTAGTATAGTTGAATTACCTGGTTAAGCTTATATGAGAATTCAGAGTACTCCTTCTCATTAATCTCATTAGCCCTTGGGTCACTACCAATATCCACAAGGCATCTCTCATCAAACCCAAATAACCAGCCGTTGAAGCCATCAGTGATCAACTCTGGTACTGCACCATCCCTGGAGGCTAATGTTGGGGTTCCATTCATGGATGACTTCATGAATGACGTACCGCTAGCCTCCCAACCTGGGAAGGGGGTGAAGAGAAGTAGCTTAACCTTGGGTAATACATTCTTGGCTACACTAACGTCGTAATCATGAATGTAGACAACATTACTGTACTTAACGCTCAATTCCTTGAACTTCCTCATCATTGATAACCCCCACTCATCAAAGGGGTGGGCTTTACCACCAAGCACGAAAACGACACCATCCCTCTGGGGGTTCTCCTCAATGAACCTCAGTATGAAGTCAGGTCTCTTATACCTCGTTAGCCTCCTAATCCACGCAATTGTTAATGAGTCACCAATCTTAATGTCGGACTTATACCTGGATAAATACGACTCCAGTTCACTAGCCATTTCCCTCTTTATCCTTGATAATTCATCGATGCTTAACCTACCCTCCATGTAGGCCTTAAGCACCCTCTCATCAACCCACCTAACTGAGTCAACACCATTAGTTATGGCCTTAACCTTATGCATGTGGTGTGGTATTACCTTGGAGACCACGTCTCTCATTTTTCTAGATACCACAACAGCCTCCCCACTCATTGATAAACCCAACTCAGTTAATATGACTGGGTCCTCGAAGAACCTGAAGCCGAATTCCCTTCTAAATAATTCAGCTGGGAATGATGGGTGACCCCAGGGTCCAGGCGTATGTATTATGATCCTGTACTTCTGGGGTGGTAGGGGCAGTACTAGTGGTAGTATTGCCGTGTAGGCCTCCTGGAGGTCTATTATGTCAACGTTCCTTAACCCAATCCTACTCCTAATGTACTCTGCTGCACCCTTAGCTAATAGGACGTACTTATAGAATTTACTATCAATATCATTCTCAATGTACAACCTATCAACCAGGTCATAAGCCCACCTGGGTGATTGCGGGCTTAGGAAGACTACCTTAGCGTTATTAAGCCTATACTCCAGTACGCTCACATAGACTTCACTATTCTTTAAGTTAATCCTCAGGTAACCTGCTGGTTTCAGCATATTCCTGAAGGACCTAGGGTGCCTTTGGGGTACTGGCACTGGATTATTGCTGTTATCGAAGATGTAGTCTACGTAGCCACTATTGTACATTAATGTTATTACTACGTAAGGCTTATTCATCCTTGCCATTGCGTAGAACTTATCCGCCTCCAGGACCCCAAGCCCACCTGAGTAGGTGTATCCCTCATCCAGTCCTATTTCAGGCGTTACACTTACAATAACCACACATGCGTCAAGTGGGGTGGTTATTAAGCCTTTTCTCGGAGTATTACTCTAAAACACGCTAATATTACCCATTACCTTTCACTTAATGTTGAGCTTAGTGCCATTACTTATAGCGTACGCCACCAGCCTACTACTACCCCTAGGCACTATAAGTCTATTAACTAACCTCTTCCTTAACAGTAGCCTTAATGACGCCCTAACCGTCCTTTGGGGTATAAGGGTCTTTTCAATAATCTCCTTAGGTGTTAATGGGCCTTCATACTCAAGAACCTTAAGTATTAATTTAGCGCTTGGAGGTAAGTCACTAATCATTGATTCAATAATCCTCCTATAACGATCAAGGGTTGTTGCCGCCGACATCTTAACGAGCTTAATCTCAGGACCCTTAAATATTGACACCTTGGTTACGTTAATGTTCCTCCTCACTAATCCATCAGCAATAACCTCTATCTTACTTCTTGAAAGTAAATCACTAATCACTATCCTTGAATCATCAGGAACTATGACCGGAACCCTGGCTATGTTCGTTGAATTAATGGGTACTATCTCAAAGGACCTTAAACCCCCATATATGAGTACACCACCAGCACTGAGGGCGTAGGCTGTTGAACCTATGGGTGTTGCCACTATTAAGCCATCGGCGCTATCCCTCCATGCGAACTCATTATTTATGATGAGCGTGTACTCCATTAATGTTGCGCTCCTGGCTGGTGCTATAACAATGTCATTAACCGCAATGTATCCCTGGCCCGTGGTTAAAGTTGGTATAGCCTCAATGGTGTAGTTACCCCTCTTAAGGTTACTTATTAAATCATTGAAATCCGCAACATTAACCGTATTCAAGTACCCTGCACCGTAACCTATGGTTATTATTGGCTTATCTAAGCCAGCTAATTTATGGAGGGCACTAAGTATAAACCTATCAGTACCAAGTACACCAATGAAGTCGAACTTGGAGATAACTGATTCATCAGTGGTAAGTGGGTATGAGACTATTTCACCATTATCGGCGAACTCCTTAGGTAATTCACCATCCTTAGTAAGCACCATTATCCTCATTACGTATTCCGCACTACAGTTAAAGCCAACTCACTATTAAGCTTTACGTAATTACCAGAAGCACCAATATTCTCCCTAAAAACACCGACTACGAAGACTTTACGCTGTAGAATTCAGGAATCAGCGGCATCATCAGTGGTCAGTGCTGCAAACCATCATCACCAGTGATTAACTCGCACTAATTAATATGCTTAACTAAGCAGTTTAATGCATCCTTCAAGCCATAGCCCAGGTGAAGAAGCCAAGGTAAAAATTAGGATTTAATTTCACTCTCAAGGAACACCTTAATGGAATCCACGGTTTCCTCATTCCCTAGTTCCTGTACCGCCACCTCTAACTGCTTATCAATGCCATTTCTGTAATCCTGTGGAAGGTTATCAATGACTACATCTGGGTCTACGCCGTAATTTTCAACTCCGAAACCTACATCAATAAACCAGAAGGCATACTTAGGTTGAGTAACTACAGTCCCGTCGACTAAAGAATACCTACTGTCAATACCTATTACACCACCCCAAGTCCTAGTACCTACTACCTTACCCAGTTTATAGAGCTTGAAGGCCTTAGTAAATATGTCTGCGTCAGACCCGGCTTGTTCGTTAGTTATTAAGGTAAGCCTTGTAGGTGCTACTACAGGATAAGGAATTGGTTCACCCCTCCTAGGTACATCGACACCTATCCTTTTAGTTAAAAGTCTCTCTATGAGGAGTTGCGAGATGTGGCCACCGCTGTTGTACCTAATGTCTATAATTACGTTACCGTATTTAAACACCTCGTAAGTGTACAGCCTAAAGAACTCTGCAAAACCCTGAGACATCATGTCCGGTATATGAACGTAACCATAGCCCTTGGAGTTCACATACCTTCTATTCCTCTCAACCCAACTCCTGTATATCACGTATTTCTCATTCTTCAAAGTCCTAACGGAGAATTTCTTAACCTCACCACTCTTCTTCTTAAGTTCTATAACCACTGGTTCACCAGCCTTATTTACCAGGAGCTTTTCCGGTGGGTTATTTGGATTAAGCTTTACGCCATCAATAGACACTAGGCAGTCCCCTACCTCAGCGTTAATACCCGGGTCTAGTAATGGAGACCTCTCATTCTCCTCATTAGGGTCCCCTACGAAAATTTCCGTTATCTCATAGCACTCGCCATTGAACTTATAATCTATCCCTAACCCACCAACGTTATAAGGCTTCTCCACATCATAATCACCACTGAACTCATAGGCATGGGAGGTCCTCAACTCACCGTGCATTTCCTTAATTAAGTCGGAAAGCTCATAACGCGTGTTTACTTTATCTAAAAGTCTCCTGTATTTTTCTAGGACGCTATCCCAGTTTACCCCATTCATGTCATTTCTCCAATAGTTCTCCTTCATTAACCTCCATGCTTCCGTAAGCATTTGCCTCCACTCCTCCTTTAGGTCAACGTAGACTTTTATCCTCAATAAGTTTATTATCCCGGTCTTGGGGTTAGCGTCTTGTCCTTGTTCAGGCTTCTTATCCTCCTTCAAAACCCTTATCGTATTCCCCTGCCTTATTATTAGAAAGCCTTCCCTATACTCAAAATCAGTAACATTGTCTAAGTACTGTTCCTTAGTCTTTGTGGAGAAGTCAAAAACCTCAATTAAGCCATCTTGCCTCTGCCCTGAAACCCTCTTAGGTGGGAATCTTAATAACGCGACCTTGTTTCCTTTCAAACCCCTAATTTTAGAATAATAACCAGGGTCTATGGGTATTGTAGAGACCCTAGTTTCAATCCCGTCTAAGTCTACCTTGGCTTCAGCATCTTTGTTAATTAGCTGCTTATTAAATGGTGAGAACACTTCCTTATTAAGTACTACTAGGTAGGCCTTAGCTGGGTTTACGAAATCATAGTGGAAGTAAACCCAATCCATTATAGGTTCAAAATTCCTCGTGGAAAGGAAGTAAAGCATTTTACCGTCTGGGTCAAATGAAAGTGAGAAGTTGTAATAACCTTGGGTGGTTATGTCCTTAACATTCCTTAAATCACTTATCCTAACCCTATTCCACATCCAATAACTAGACTCTGGGTAAGTATATGCAATCCACTTACCGCTTGGGTGCCAGACCACCTCCTCAATGTACCACTTCCCCTTGTCTAAAAGTGTCTGTGAACCATCGTTAACATTCACTATCCATAACTCGAAATCGTTGTTTACAAGCGCTATTAAACTACCGTCAGGTGAGGGAACCATCTTCTCCACGTAGCCTTTGACCTTAATCTCCTTTACCTTATCCCCCTCAAGGCCGTAAACCTCTATCTTATCCTCATCTGAATTGAGGACGAAAATTCTACCCTTAACCACCTCTATGGCCTTATACCTAGTACCTTCCCTATTACCTAGTTGCACAACTGGGCCATCCCAATTAGGCATTAGAAATGGCTTACCTCTAACTATTGCAGCAAAGTAATTTCCATCGGATGAGTAGTATGTGAGGTACTTGTCAACTTCCTTAAACTTACCTATCCTATGCTTACCCGTTACTGGAATTTTTACCTCAAGCTTCTTTATTTCCCCATCCTTAAGTAAATAAATGTCACCAGCCATTTGGAAAACAATCGAGTTACCATCAGAGCTGGCGTTCCTTACGTAATATTCTGAAAAGTCCGTGTGCCTTCTTAAGTCCCTCCCCTCAACATCTACTGAGTAAATGTTCCCAGTGCCCTCATGGTCTGAGATGAAGTAGAACCTATCCTTTACCCACATGGGGCTTGTTAGGTTAGCGTTTAAGTCAAGAAATGGTTTAAACTCACCCGTGTAACCATAGTCAATGTAAAACCTCCCCCTAGTACCACCCCTATACCCCTTCCAGTAGGGTAAATCAATAGTGTTCCTCCCTATAACTAAAGCCTTCTCACCAAAGGCTATGGAATCCGCAGGCCCATAGGGTAGCCTCCTAATCTCACCAGTCTCAGGATCTATAGAGAACAATTCCCTCCATTTAAGGAAGGGCCTCTTAAAGTCGGACCTAACTATTATCTTATTATCTGGACTCCAACCCACAACGTTAGTTACTGGGCTACCGAAGTACGTTAACCTCCTAGGCTCACCACCTTCTAGAGGAATTACGTAGACCTCCGATAAGGGTTGATCACCAGGCTGATATCTAGCAAAGGCTATCCATTTCTTGTTAGGTGAAATTCTAGGGTTTAATACTATACCGAAATCTGAGGTTAATCTTACCGCTTCATCACTTTTCATATTGTAAAGCCATAAATCATCTTCTGTTGTGAAAACTACCCATTCATCCCTTACATCTGGGTACATTAAGTAGGCTTTCACAACATGGCTCACCCCTATTGGTAATTAAAAGTTACTTCCAAAAAATTTAATACGCAACATCAACATTGAATTCATAGTGCCGAGAACTGACGTAGAGGAACTTAATTTAGATGTAAAGCAAATCCCTTAACGATCTACTTTTATTAAGGATACTATGTTTTTCGCGGGAACTAAATATACATACACCTTAATAAAGGAGGCTGAAACAGAGGCACTATGCATGTGGGAGTACTCCTCATTATTGAGCGCATGCTGCTTAAATTAAACCTTAGTCATGTAGGTAATCAAGTATTGAACCATCCCTACGCCTACTCCTCCACTCATCCTCCTCAGTAATGCAGTTGACGCCGTAACTGCTGCAAAGTTGGCTTAATTCACTTATTGTTCTCCTCCACCAATCAGTGGTTGGTATTGGGTTAACGCCTAATTTGCTTTTTATGAGGCCTACGGCTGTTTTCCTTGGTCTAAACCTGTCTATTATTAATTGGCTATTAGTCTCCTTAGCTAGCCTAATGATTGGTTCATAATCAAGCCTTGAGTCATTAATACCTGGTATTATTGGGCCTAGGAATATCCATGTTTTCACACCAGCCCTAGCCAGCTTCCTAATAGTCATTGCCCTAACTAATGGTGCTTGGGTGTTTGGTTCAATTAACTTAAACACATCCCTCATTGTCGTTATTGTTAAGCCAACATCAACCATGCCGCCACATTGCCTAAGGAGGTCAATATCCCTAAGCACTAGGGCTGACTTAGTCTGAACACTTACGTGGAATCCTGAACCGCAGAGTATGCCTAAGGCCCCCCTACTTAACTTATACTTTGACTCAATTGGTTGATACGGGTCCGTTATTGTTGATAAACCCACAATGCCCCTCCTAACCCCCTTAACCTCATTACTGAGCACCTCAATTAAATTAACCTTAACATACACAACCTCCCCCCACCTAGTAGCCGGTTCCCCACTGGTGAAGTCCCTTGCGTAACAGTATACGCAACCATGCTGGCAACCTAAGTATGGGTTTAGGGCGTAGTCGTATTCAGGTAGGCCGGATTTACTTAAGGCCTTCTTAACCTTAATTTCCCTAATAATAAGGCTCATAGTAATCTAGCCTCCCTCAGCCTCCTCAGTACGTAGGATCTTGAAGCCCACTTGGCTAGTGGCAGTTTAAGTTGACCTGCAGCGAACTTAAGAGCCTCATCAAGGCTACTGAAACTAGCGTACTCGCCCTTAAACATGGCTCTAACATTCTCCCTAACAAACCAAACGCCCACGGGTATGTTGAAGCCTGGGTAAATCTCCCGCAATAGTATTACAGCCGCTTGCCTACGCATACTGTGAAGAGCCTCAGCTGCAGCCAACCTAGCCGCGTAGTAGCATCCACCAATGCTTGGGTAAGTATCCCTACCCCAGTACCCTTCACTATCAATTTCAACCACGGGTTCACTTCCCCAATTGTTCCAAGTGCTCCCAGGCCACCATAATTCACTCCATTCGTAAAGCCAAGTGTGTGGGGCAAGTATGCCTAGGAAGAGGTTGTTACTGCTTCTCCTGACGTAAACCCTATACTCGCCTAGTTCAGGGTAATCCTTAACCTCATCTATTAATCTACTTGAAACCTCCTCATCAATGGCCGTTATTGACCACCTAGTTGGTACAAGCCTCCTGGCCCTACCCCTACCTATTGCGCCAATGCTCATTAACCTTGAGATAACGTGCACATCTATCCCTGAACTGTAAAGCATCCAGACAGCGTCACTAGCCCTCATGTCTAAGTCTGAGTACGCCTTCTCCACTGCTCTGGCTGGTTGAGGGGTTGTTGATAATTTAAGGTTCCTTAATGGGGCTGAGGGGCCTATTGGTGGTTCCTGTTCATTAAAGGTTACGTTACCCTTAATAGGCTTCGCCAACGTTAACTCAGTGTCCACTGGTCTGCTTGAAATAGCCATTACTTGTATTTCATGTAACTGCCTAGGTGGGTTCCTTGGGTCATTAATGTTAAACACTGTTGAACCTCTAATTAAGGTGAGCCTACTGGTTAGGAAGTCTTCAAGACTCATGCTTAACCAAGCCTTTGGCTCCTCAAGCCAATCAGTGCTCCCGTGAATTGGTGGTGTAGCTGGGTAAACCCTAACCTTAGGGTAACCTAGTCTACCAACCATGACGCTTGGGGGCGAGGAACCGTCAACACCTGTTTTACCCTCAAGGGGCTTAATCCTCCTGAAGGCCCTATTATTCACGAGTATTGGGCAGTAAGCTAATCCGCATAGGTTATACTCCCCACGACACCTAACGCATAGTTCAGGGTTAATCCGCACTACGCATTAATGATTCTTAGGATGGTTAAATACCTTTCACTCAATGAGGAAAATAACTTACATTGGGGTCTTCAGCGTTTAAGCACCCTAACCCCTATTACGTCCTGGAAGAACCTAATGGTCTCCTCCCTAGTTACCCTATGAGCCTTACCCACATCAGCCCTTGCCCTACGCCTATACTGAACCCTATATCCAGGTCTAGCTAAGGTTACTGCAACGTCGAAGCCAAATATGCCTAAGGCAGGCTCATACCTGGAGCCCGGCACGAGTATGTGCTCCCTAACCCCGAAACTCACGTTACCTGCATTGAAGCTTTCCTCCTTAAGGGTGAAGTCAACTGCAGCCAGCGCCTTAAGTAGGAACCACACGGCCTCATTCCTCCTTAGGGTGACCAGTAGGCCTATTGGTTCACCCCTCCTTATTCCGAAGTCTTTTATCGACTTATGCGCAAGCCTATAGGATGGTGTCCGCCCAGTTAACTCTGACATAACCTTAGCAGCCTTCTCAAGCCTTTCACCACTCTGCCCAATACCCATGTTCACTGCAACACTCCATATGTACACCCTCTTCATTGGGTGGCCTGCGTCAAGGGTGAACTTCCTCCAGTCTACGTCACTTGGCTTTATTGTCCTTAGGTCAATTGTGGATAGGTCAATGACCGGCATCACTCAGTCACCTTCACCACTGGTGATTCCTTACCAATAACCAGTAGGTAGTCTAGGATTGTTTTAAACTCACCCTCCTTAGCCTTAACTGTTGCTATTGCATCCCTCTTCCTAAAGGACTTAACCCAGTTAACTAATGTACCGTGCTTACCCACGTTGATACCGCTGAAGGCTATTACGTATTGGTTAGGCTGCATTGGGTAGTAATCCATTAACTTACCATCCTCAAGGTTAATTACGACGCTTCCAAGTGTCTCATACTTCTTACCCTCATCCTGCTCAACAATGATGTTTCTCCCATCATGGAGGTTTAACTGAATCCTACCCTCCTTAACCATTGTCTTATCCTCAATCCTACACACCTTAACGCTTGCCTCAGCCTTATCAATCCTAATGGGCTTCAGGAAGTTAACGGGGTCAGGTATGATCCTGTAGTATTCGCTTATTGGGGTTAACTCAACAACATCCATTAAGCCAACAGGGTACTTATAATCCCTCCTAACCTTACCATCAACCTTAACGTAACCCTTACCTATTATTAACCTAGCCTCCTTAAGAGTCCTAGCGTAGTGGAATACGTCCCTAAGAAGCACGGCAAGGGGTATGCTTGAGTAGGCTGGATGGGGGCCTGGACTTGGCTTAATCGACCACGGTAACCCCTTCCTTTCCACAGGCCACCATTCAGGTGACGTTGACCTCCTCAGGTGAGTCATGATTGACCACCCTGCTGAGGCACTATAACCTCCCTAGCACCTGCCTTAGCCTCCCTTGCCTTCCTAATCCTCTCAATTGCAGCAACCCTAATTTTATCGCTTTGATCAAGCTCCACGATGACTACCTTAGATGGGTGAATTGGGTAATACACAGCCTCACCACTGGGTTTCTTATATGAAGCGGAGTCAACGTATATCCTCATCCTCTTGTAATCAACCCTAGTTACCTTACCCCTAGTACCCTTAAAGTCCCCCCTCATTATTAGCACAGTATCCCCAACCCTAACCGGTATCCTCTTTATGCCCAATTGCCTCTGCAAATCCTTAGATAATGGTGCCGTTAATAACCTACGCCTAGCATGCCAAGGTGCCCTACTAAGCGCCTTATGCTGCTTCCTGGGTTGACTTGATGATGTTAACACAGGCATGTTATTATCCTTAAACCCACGCTTAATTGCCCTTATAAAATTAACTATAAGAGTTTACAACGTACTTGAAGTCTCGCTCTTTAGGGTGGGGAGGAGGTTAATTGAAGGCAATGCTCCTTAACCTCATTAATCAGGGACGACGCATACTGTAGGACTCTCCTTAACAATTCATTACCTATTAGGCATTCACCGCTTAAGCCCCTTAATGCCCTTACTAAGCATTGAATAACATTAATGAACTCGCCGCTTAATGAACCATTCAACTCTTGTTCAGCCACATTTAATTTAACTAACCTTAATGATTGAGTTAAGGCGTATACGCCCAAAACCTTAACTAACTCCTCATTACTAATACCCAACTCAGCAACGTCAATTATAGTGTTTTGAACCTCAGAATGAACCTTCTCAAGAAAATCCCCGGAACCGCAACTACTCATTAATCCCCTTACTAACTCATCAATATTCAGCACTAGTTGATTAAACGCATGAGTTTATAAATAAAACCCAACATTTTTACGATAAAGATGAATCCAACACTCACTTAATCCTTATAATCATTTTTAACACCTAGTTAAATTCCCAATTCCCCACATAAGGTGCAGGAGCAAAGGGAAGCCGATTGCATTATGGCTAGTGAAGGGATGGGGGAGGGTAGCTGGGAAGCTTTTTAAAAGGGGTGGTTTAATTTGGGTTCACGTGAAGATAAAGTACTATGAATGGGTTAGGCATGGTATAACTGAACCATTGTTGAAGGTTCAGATATTCAAAAAGGTTGAGGATGGTAAGGTTGTAGCTATGTATGATATAATGTATTACTCGAATAAGTTAATTACTGCATATGAGAACTCAACCTTAGATGGCCCAGTAATAGTTGAGGAGAATGATGAAGCTAATTTAGCTAACGTACTTAAATTAATCAAGAAGTACTACGATGAGGCTAATGATGACTTAATAATAAGGGGGGAGAGGTACCTTGGAGAGAAGCTTATTGAATTAATAGCACTAGAGGAAAGTGAATGACCCCACTTAAAAACATAAGTAGCCGCAACTTAATACCACTCCATAAATGCGGGGAGTCACTAATACGGTAAACCACCAAGCGGTTTCTTAACGTTCCTCAACCTTACAGTATACCATTATCCCCTGCAATATTATGAACCTGGTATTACATATTGGGTAAGTTAAAGCTTTAAGCCATTATTGAGGTTTTACCCTACGTTAAAGCTTATGGTTCTTTCTGGAAATTATAGGCATTATACTCTCCCCACTACGTACATTTCAGTGAGTTTGTTGAATGGAGATGAGAATACTTTTCTAGTGGGCCCCCATTCTATTAATTCACTTCCTAATGAATTAGGAAGCCTCGCCTTTTTAAGGCGGGGTTAGGTGTTTTATTGCCCAGTGGAGTGGTACCTTGTCTCTATCCTCACTGAACCCGCACCTTGGGCAAGCCATGATTCTTACGTGTCTCGTTTTCTCAACCAGCCTTAACCTAGCGCCGCATCTAGGGCAGATGGTGCTGTAGAGCCTCACCTCCTCCCAATAAATGCCGTACCACGACAGGACGTTTGTTAAGTATTGGGCGAAGGATCTTATAGTCCTCTGCAACGGGCTACCCCTCAAGGATTCATCACTTGGTACATCAATAAGCACTAACGGCTCCTTACCATGCCCCTTGGCTATCCTCCTAACCCTCCTGACTACCCTATCCACGGTCTGCTGGATCCAAGCCTTACTACTCTTACTCAACATCTTCCTTACCAAGGCGGAGTACGTGTTGATTTGTGCCTGTGTTATGGTGCCTTGGTTGTACAGGGTATCCCTTAGCTTCATTAACCACTTAACTTCACGCCACATAGCCCCCTTGTTTGGTGGCTTGTACTTTTCCGTCCTTATCAGCTTCCCATCCCAGTAATGGACAACAATGCCATAGGAGCTGTTGAGGTCAATCACCACGAGCAGAGGGTCTTCGGGCAACTTCACAACGTTCCTTTTGTGGAGTACTACCTGAGC
Organism: Caldivirga sp.; assembly: GCF_023256255.1. Taxonomy (NCBI): domain Archaea; kingdom Thermoproteati; phylum Thermoproteota; class Thermoprotei; order Thermoproteales; family Thermoproteaceae; genus Caldivirga; species Caldivirga sp. The sequence goes on from NZ_JAGDXD010000005.1 coordinate 26,065, forward strand.
TACTAGCTGGCCGTCCCTCTCAAACACTCTTACGGTCTTCTTGTCGGGTTTTCGGCTAAACGTATGTTGAGCCACTCTAAAGCCCTCTTGGGTATTTCCACCTCAATCGTCTTATTCAGCCTTAAAACAAGCTTCCCATCCTTTATGTAAGCCCCTTTATTCTCATGCAACGCGTCAACTAGCGGTAGCTTAAGCATTGTTGAGTTTGGCCAAGGCGTCTTCTCAATGCCTCTGAATAGGTACATTGGATCCTCCTCATCAATCAAATGCCACCTCCAGTAACTCTTAATCTCATTCCTTACCCTCTCCATAACGGCTTCCGAGGGCTTGACCCTAAGTCTCCTAGCCCAGTACAGGTGCGAGGCCAAGACCTGGTACCTCCTTATGAACTCTAAAACGTCGTAATCAGCCTTTACTTCTAACGTTAAGACCCTAAAGCCCTCCTCAACCTTCCGTGAGTACAACCACAATCACCTCCCTACCCTCCTCATAAAGCCTCCTAGCCCTCTCAGCCACATCCTTAGGAATATAGATTATGAACCTACCACCACCATGACTCGATATCCTACCCCTAAAGACAAACTCCACACCCATCACGAAAATATAGAGCAAAAAACTTATAAGCTTTTTGCTCCCTTAAGTTATTGGAGTTGGGTTGGGGCGAGCCTAACAGGCAATGAGCCCCAGCCTCCCCGGAAGCTGACGGCGGGGCCTGAGTAGTGATGCCTCCCCAGTGAGGGGTGCCTGAAGATGAGGGACGCCCCAGGGGCAGAACCCTCGCCCCTTAAGGGCGGGGAGCCGTCAGCATTGTATAGGAATGCAACGTAGTTAGAAATCCTCGCCGCTTGCTGTGGATTGTGAGTTACGATTATTATGGTTATGTTCCTACTTAGCTCAGTGATTAATTCCTCAATCTTTCTCGCATTAACCACATCTATCATTGAAGTTGGCTCATCCATGAGGAGGACCTCAGGTTTTAACGCTAATGCCCTAGCAATAACTAACCTCTGCTGCTGGCCACCGGACAGTTTACCAGCAGGCATCCTTAACCTGTCCTTAACCTCATCCCATAGGTGAACTTTCTCCAACACGTACTTAACCTCCTCATTAAGCTCAGCCTTATCCTTAACGATGCCGTTAGCCCTAAGTGGATACGCTATATTGTCGTAAATGCTCATGTGTGGGAATGGGGTTGGCTGCTGGAAAACCATCCCAACCCTCCTCCTTAAAGTGACGGGGTCCATTGAAAATATGTCTTCACCATTCAGGGTAACCTTCCCCTCAACCCTAACGCCTTTGTACAGTTCAATTATCCTATTTAGGGTCTTAAGTAACGTTGATTTACCTGAACCTGAAGGACCCATTATCGCAAAGATGCTTCCCCTAGTTATGCTAAGGCCGCTAATGTTCTTAATATATGCATATTACCTATCCAGACATTAAGCCTATGCACCTCTATGATATGGTTTAAGCCATTCGGGTTACTCATCTCAATCACCCCTCCTTAAAGATAACTTGACTGATAGGTAAATGCCTAATACTATTGTAGTCAATATAAGTGAGGCTGTTGAATTAGCCCTGGCACTAGCAATAACCTTAATAATGTCACTGGTGGTGATTAGTTCAAGTAAATTACCTGGTAATTTAGCCAACTCCTCTGTTGATAATACTTTAAGGTCCTACACAATAGGTCATCACTAGCATTACGCCTACTTGAGTAAATCATCGAGATAAAGTTACTTGTAACACTCAAACCTCTTAAGGCTAAGACCCTTAACCCTCAATAAGTAGTCAATTACCCTAACCTTCTGTCCCCTAGTAATCCCAGCCAAATCCAGTAAGCCATGGTCAACCGTGAGACTACAGATTAGCTTATAGTTTCCTTGCTTATCCTTCTCAACTAGTCCATTTAACTTCTTAGGATGAAAAGCCAAGGCTTAACTTTCTAAACCTGTAACCTCTATATAATCCTCTATATAATTCTGAAAAACTCTTAGGTCCTTTAGCTAGACTTACTATTATCTTTCTTCTGATCTCATGGGATAATATTTCAAATAAGTCCTCAACCATGTTTTATATTAATGATTTTTCATTTTAAAGATTTTGTAAAATACGTTAAAGTAAAGTGAAATTTACCTCATACCTACATTTACTTCATAATAAACCCTATCATTATCTATGAAGTGTTTAGTTCCTCGGTAAAACACGTGAGCGGTAACCTTAATATAAGGCTTAGTATGTCTTATAAAGTGCCTGGGCTTGAGGAGTTCCCCTGGGCTGACTATAGTGTTGAGTTCGCTATACTATTTGGCTCTAGGGCTGGAGGTAGGCTTGTTAAGGGGGATTGGGATATTGCGGTATGGCTTAGTGACCAGGATAAGTATGCGGACCTCTTGACAGCATTGGCTAAGTTCCTAAATGTTAGGGAAGAGTTAATTGACCTAATTCCGCTGAATTACAGGCTACCATGCGTCTTAATAATTGAGATATTTAGGCATAGGCCAGTGTACGTTAGGGATATTGAGAGGTACCTCGATATTAGGTTTAGGCTCCAGAACCCATGCATTGACTTCTTCATAAGCAGGAGGGTATTGGGCTTAGGTGAACCACCGTGGCGATTATAGAGAGGTTACTTAAAATAATTGAGGAGAGGGAGAAGCTACTCGATAGATATTCGCCAAGTGACCTCAGTGACTTTAGGGCCTTTTACTCTGCCTTATACCTACTTCAGACGCAGGCCCAAGCCCTCATAGACCTGGCTCAGAGGACTGCATCGTTAATGGGCATGGAGGTTAGCGGCTATGTGGATGCTGGGGAGAAGTTAATGATACTGGGTATAATATCTAGTGATGATTTAAGGTTTTATAAAAGCATAGTAGCTTTCAGGAATATGGCAATCCACGAGTATTCAACCGTGGATATTGATGTTATTAAGAGGATTATTGAAAAACAGGGAGTATAGAAGAGTTACAGAGTTGGCTAGGAGGATAGCTGGAAGAGTTAAGGATCCTTAAATATGAATTAATGATACCATTTGATTAGTGGCGCTTAGTTCATTATAATTATGCTCGCAGATGCTGAGAGTTCGGCCTTCATCGTGGCTATTAATCGCTCGGCCTCATTACTCCTCCCCGTGCTGTCTACGGGACTGGCTCTATTCGGGGACGTGGGGGGTTTCATTGGGTGCCCTCCCCAATGCCCACTTTTATTTCATGGATATCTAGCAGAATCATGTAAGAAGCATTTAATTTTTCATGGTTACTATTCATTAGGGCCACTTCACGGTTTAAAAACATGAAGTATGCCATTGTTGTCCAATATTAGTAGATAGCCATCCGTGAGTACAGGGTTTGCTGACACTGGGGCGTTAACATTATAGCTTGATAACACTTCCCCACTCTGGGCATTTATCGCATACACCATACCTGTGCTTGTTGCTACATAGACTATCCTGTTTATTGAAACTATTGGAGATGCCAATACTGCACTACCAAGCTTATCATACCATACTATCGAGCCAGTTGAGGCATTAATGGCCAGTAGTAGGCCATTACTAGTCCCTATGTATAATGCACCATAGGCTACCGCTGGTGTATCTGGGGCTGTTGAGCCTAGGTTATCTACCCAAACCACCCTACCACTCAACGACACCTTATACAGGTAGCCTGTACTGGTGGTGAAGTAGAAGTAGCCGTCACTGTAGGCTGGTGTATCAATTATGCTTGATGAGTTTAACAGGATACTCCACGCATACTGCCCAGTACCCACGTTAAAAGCCATAACTGCATTGGGGCTACTTAAACCAACAACAACCAAGTCACCACCCACAGTGGGTATCGTAGTAACAGTACCCGTGGTGTAGCCTATGGGGGCTGTTAATGAATTATCAGTCCACACAGTTGCCCCATTAGCCACATTCAAAGCCTCCATACCATCACCGCCAGCATCAATAACTAAGCCACCGTAAACCGTTATGTAGGGACCGTAAACCTCGTTGGGCAGGTTAGTGCTCCATAAATCCCCACAAACGTAACTTTCCCCATAGCTTATGCAGAGATTGGAATAGTAAATAATTCCTGGCCAGTATAGTATGGCCGTTCCGTAGGCAATAGGGATATAAATACCGTCAAATCGAGATCCAAGCGTGATCACGTTCTCTGTTTGTAGATTGTATTGAGCGACATGCCCACTTTGGCCATTGTCAGCGAATATTAATGTGGGTGAGTAAGCCGTTAGCCCCATTTCATCCCCACTGCCTATGCCTAGGTTCTCTGTCTGTATTTGCGTTAGTGTTGTTGGTCCTGTGCTGTTTATGAATCCTGCATGCGTGTAGTCGCCATGGTATTGTGTCTGTTGGGCTGGTTGGGTAATGTTAGTTAAGACTAGGGGTGGTATGCTTGTTATTGTTGTTACAGCTACCACCGATGTTGATGAGGTCACTGTGCTTGTGGCTGTTGTTGTGATTGTTGATGTTACCGTTGTTGCGCTTACTGAGGTTACTGAGGTAGTCAATGTGGTTGTTACTGTACTTAACATTGTTGTGGTTACCGTTGAGTATAGTGTCGTTGTCATTAGTTTTAAAACCGTTGAAGTTAATGTTACTATTGAGGTTGATGTAACCGAGGGTTTTATGTAATAACCCATTAAGAGCCCAATAACAACAGCAACCATAACTGTAACCCCAACCCCAATACTTGACCTACTACTCACCTAAAATCCCCTCAATGATGCCCACAGGCATCACTAATCCTTCCATGTTAAAGTTACCTTTTTAAGCTTTACTAATACAATGATTGATAAAATATCTATTATTTAATTTTATATGCAGAGTAATTTTGTAAAAATATTATAACTATTTAGCAGAGACAGTGATAATTTACGAGGTAGTAAGTATTTAAATAAAGGCTAGGTTAATTTCGGGGTCCAGCGGCTACTGGCTGGCTTTGAATGTGAGGTAATGCTATATTAGGCATTACTCTTCAATTGGTGGCTGCGAAACCATGGCTAATAATCAATGATTTAGCAATTATTATTTTAAACGCTAGTTATTTAAGCCAGATGGTGAAAAGTTAATTTAAAATGGATTTAGTATTGGTAGTAAGGTTAATAGGAATAGTAGTATCGATACTATATATGGAAGTCATTATATCAGGGAGTCACAATTCTTCACGATTCGATGAGATTAGGTTAGATGAGATTATATTCACGATTATAACTATTAGTCTCTTAGTTAATTTTATATTAGTTATTCCAGCCTTGATTCATAAATCGCCTTTAGTATGGCTCATGCTAAGGCTTAGTAAACCCACATTAACATATATAATTGAAGACACGCTAATTAACTTGTCCGCAGCCATAATTTACGGATTAATACGTGCACTAATCTTCCCTCCTCACCGCCATAAAGAGATTAAGATTTTAATTGAGTACTAGCTTGGTAAATCTCAATGAAGTCCGAGTCGAGTCATAGATCTCCTTAGACGGAACCTATTATTAAACTAATCATTGCCTTAATTGAACAATACCCTATTCAGTAACTGAATATCCTTACGTGATCAGCTAGGTTGTTAGTGGGTGATGTTTTGCAATAATTTATAAATGGGGGTATTCAGTTACTGAATAGGGTATGCTCTTCAGCCTATATCCTAAGGAGGCTAGGAGTGAATTATTTGGTAGGGATGAGGAGGTTAACTACATTAAGAGGCAGATTCATGCTGGTAATTGGGTAGTGGTGGTTGGGCAGAGGATGATTGGTAAGACTAGTGTCGTTAAGGTTGCGTTAAATGAGTTAGCCTCCGAGGGGTTTAGGGCTATGTATATTAACCTACAGGGTGTTAACTCACTTAAGACGCTACTTAACCTAATGATAAATGAGGCTAATAGGAGCATGTTGTTTAGGGATATTGATGCCTCAGTGAACTTAACCATAGGGCCCCTGGGCATAGAGGTGAGGAGGGGGGCTAGGCCCATGGGTACGCTGCTTGAGTACTTATTATCAATCAGGAGGAACACCGTGATAGCTTTTGATGAGGTTCAGGAATTAGCATCAGCATCACCTCATTTGCTTAAAATCCTAGGTAACGTCTACTCATCAAATCCAAGGGTCCACTTCATATTAACCGGTTCCTATGTTGGATTAGTAAGGACCCTACTTGAACCATCACCAGCATCACCCCTATACGGTAGGCCACCTGTGGAGGTTAGGTTAACACCATTTACGAGGGATCAATCAAGGGCATTCCTAATGAGGGGGTTTAGTGAATTAGGCATTAGCTTCAGCGGCTACGATAAAGTTATTGATGAGCTCGACGGCATTACAGGCTGGTTAACACTATTCGGTAACCTTCATGGCGTCAGGGGGCTGCCTATGAATGATGCGTTGAGTAAGGTAATGGAGGAGGGCGCTAAAATAATGGTGAATGAACTCAATAATTTCCTGAAGGGTAGAACAAATAGGGTACTATACCTAGCTGTACTTGAGGCCCTTAAGCATGTTGATAGGTGGATTGACATTAAGACGTATGTATCATTCATGCTTAGGCGGGAGGTTGACGATAGGGTTTTAGCCAATGCCTTAACTTCATTAACCAGGTTTAATCTAATTGAGAAGTACGGTGAGGGTAGGTATAGGTTAATTGACCCCATCCTTAGGAATATTAAATTTATGGATCTAAGTTAAATTGCTACAAATATCCCTTAGGAAAGTTCAGCCTTCATTGCAATTAATAGTTACATTGACAAAAGATCGGCAAGCCTTGCCCCTTCTAGGGGTGGGGTAAAGTTTTTAAAATATGAATACTTTAAAGTATTGTGGAATACAAATCAACGAGGCACGTAAAATATCTGTGTAACTACCATTTCGTATGGATTCCTAAGTATCGTAGAGACATGTTAGCTGGGGAGATTGCTGAATATACTAAAGAGGTCTTGAAATCAATTGCGGAAGAGTTAGGTTGTGAAATAATAGCGCTAGAAGTAATGCCAGACCACATACACCTCTTCGTTAACTGTCCTCCTAGATACTCACCATCATATTTGGCTAACTACTTCAAGGGGAAATCGGCTAGACTAGTCTTGAAGAAATTCCCAGAGCTAAGAAAATACACCAACGGAAAACTCTGGACTAGAAGCTACTTCGTGTCAACAGCTGGTAACGTATCAAGTGAGACAATAAGGAAATACATTGAGGAACAGTGGGGGAAAGAGGATGAAGAGAACTAACGTAGTTAAACTAATAGCAGATAAGAATACCCACGAGAAGCTGAAGGAACTAGCTATACTAACTGCCAAATGTTGGAATGAAATAAACTGGTTAAGGACACAACAATTCAAGAAAGGGGAGAGAGTAGACTTCGTTAAGACAGAAAAGGAGGTGTATAAGAAGTATAAACACGTGCTGAAGGTTAACACGCAACAAGTCGCTAGAAAGAACGCCGAGGCATGGAGGAGCTTCTTCTCATTAATCGAGGAGAAGAAGGAGGGAAAATTACCAAAGTGGTTCAAGCCAAGACCTCCAAGGTATTGGAAGGACGAAAACGGGGAGTATAGGCTAATCGTCATCATTAGGAACGACCGTTACGAGGTAAACGAAAACGAGAGAGTTATCTACCTAAAGGACTTCAAGCTAGCCTTAAAGTTCAAGGGGAAACTCAAGTGGCGTGGGAAGCAGGGAAGGTTAGAGATAGTTTACGATGAGGCTAGGAGGAGTTGGTATGCCCATATCCCAGTTGAAGTCGAAAACACGGTTGAAAACAAGGGTAATTTAAGGGCTTCAGTGGATTTAGGGATCGTTAATTTAGCTACTGTTTATGTTGAGGATGGCACATGGTATATTTTCAAGGGTGGTAGTGTCCTTGCACAATATGAGTATTATGGTAAGAGGGTAAGTGAAGTTCAGAAAGTTTTAGCTAGACATAAGCAAAAGAGGAGTAGGAAGCTTAAACTCCTTTACGATAAGAGGAGGAGGTTCTTAAAACACGCATTAAACAGTATGGTCAGGAAGGTTATGGAGGAGTTAAGGGAAAAAGGGATAAGTGAGGTTATTGTTGGTTATCCTAAGGGGATTAGTAAGAACCACGGCAATAAGCTCACTGTGAACTTCTGGAACTACGGTTACGTCATTAAACGTTTCGAGGAGATAGGAGAGGAATTGGGGATTAAGATAACGAAAGTAGAAGAATCCTACACCTCTAAGACTTGTTCCCTATGCGGGGAAGCCCACGAGGGTGGGCGTGTTAAACGTGGTTTGTTTAAGTGTCCCCGCATGGGGAAGGTAATTAACGCCGACTTAAACGCCGCAATAAACATCCTACATATCCCCGAGTCCCTAGGATCTGGGAGCAGAGGGCAACTCCCAGTGAGGGGTAGGGGTAATGGGCTGAAGACCCAGCCCGTGGTCTACCGCTGGACGAGCAGAGCGGGGTGGGTAACACCCACCAGCAATGAAGCAATGAGAATGAAGGCTGTAAACCACAAACCAATGAACCGCCCTAGGGGAACCCTCGCTCTTTAGGGCGGGGAGGAGGTCAGTTCCTTTAAGGGAATGGGGTTCATTGAGTACATCCCCACCCCACAACTGCTCGCAGTTTGTATCCTCCGACCTAGAGTTAACATAAAAGCTATAAGCCTCGCACATGTAGAATCAACTTAATGCACACTACACCTAATACACCTAAACTTGCAGGCTAGGAAAACAACACTCATTCCTTTTCCTTACTAACAAAACCAAGGCACTAGACGCAAACAAGAAGATCAATATGGTGGGCCCGCCGGGACTTGAACCCGGGTCCTACGGCTCCGGAGACCCATTTATTAGTGAAACTTACCTTGTCCAGGTGGATGCGTATAGCTGGAATGTATTAACTATGAGAATGAAGGATCATATTCTAGTGGCTTAATAAATCTTCACTATTATGTATTGCAATTAAGAATGCACATTAACGTCAAGTCCCCTTAATACAGCCTTCATGATCTCCACGGCCCTCTTAGCCATATTTAAGGCATTCTCAGCCTCATCTTTGCCGTAAACTTCCCAAGGTGTAAGTCCCCTTTCGGGTTCTCCATAGGTACTCCTACCATGCTCAGGGGCCAGTCTCCTTACAATCGTCATTAATTCACTTATTAATCCTGTGAAGTCCTTAGGAAGGTTACTCATTATCTCCTTTAACTCGTCTGAAGGGTCATGGCTCCAGCTTGGTATCCTATACACGGCTATTATGGCCTTGGCGGCGTTTTCAGAGGCTAATTGCGCATTAGCCACCGTACCCCTCCAATCACCCCTACTGAAGGCGTCACTGGCGTCCCTAAGGTAGTTAACCGCTAGCCTATATCTATAATTAACTTCATCAAGCGGATCGTACATCACCCCTCACTGCCTTAAGCATGGGCTTACCATCGGCCCTAACCCACCCATACTTGCCATCCCTAGTCCTATACCTAACCAGGCACTCACTTCCAATAAACTTAATTACCGCATCTTTAAAGCGCGTTAAGTCACCCTGCCTATCGCAGATTATCACACCATCGTAGGCTATGTTCATCGCCAGTGCCGTTAACTTACCGCTAAGCTCACTCCTCCTCATGTCTATAAGCGTGATATCGCGGTTTATGAATCGTTTAAGAACCTCATAGGCCCTAGCCCTAGTCTCAAGGCCCCTCAGGCTATTGAATAGGACGAGCACATCAACGTCACTACCCTCACCAGCCTCACCCCTAGCCCAGCTACCAAATAGCATTAAGCCTAAAAATTCATCGCCAAACTCAGACTCAAGACCCCTACACGCGTCCTTAAGCGCGTTAATCAATTCGCCAATGTTCACGAATGCTCACTAATTCATATTAAGGAACGCTTAAAAACATTATGGCGGCCAAACACCAATGAGCATTATCAACATTTGCCACAACTTAGTAGAGTGCCTTGATGCTATTTAAAAGATGGTAGACTTAACATCATTAAACGCAGCCATGGGGTTAATAGACTACGATGGTTTAATGTACATAGTGAACTATGTTAGAGACCCTGGTGGCATTAAAGCAATAGTAGGTGACATTGGTTTAAGTAACTTATTCGCGGTGACCACCACGAGTGGCTATGCCATCCTAGTGAAGGGCGGCTCCATTAAGAGTGAGTACTACTGGTGGAAGCGTGAAATAGCCAACCTGGCAATCAGTGAGGGACAAGTCATTGATGAGGTGTTCATTGGCTACCCACACATGGTTAGTCATGATAATGGTAATGAGTATAATACCAACATTTGGTGGTTTAGGAAAATAACCCAATGGCTAACCAGCAAGGCTTGTAGTATTTGTGGTGAAATTCATGAGAATGGTAGGGTACATAGGGGACTCTACATATGCTTGAGGACTGGCAGGACAATAAATGCTGATATTAATGCGTCGATGAAAATAGCAAGAAAAGTAGGCTACGAGGTAAAGGTCAAGCACAAGATACTGAGCTTTCAAGTAACAACAAACAGCACGAAACCATTAAACCCACACCAGAGGGCTAACACCCAAGACCCCCCAACATACCCCACCCTAAGGTGCGGGAAGGAGGTCATACACAATGCGGGTGGCCTAATACCTTTCCTCTCAACCACGTACCTCAAAATCTCCCTCCTAGTTTCCTTGGGAATCTGATCCAGGTCCAGGGGGATGCAATCAACTATACCCCTATTGGGGGAAAGGTACTTAATTGTTTCCGTAAATGGGGGAAGTCGAAACAGTAAATGAGGCCCATTCAACACCTTAATCTGACGGGCCCGCCGGGACTTGAACCCGGGTCCTACGGCTCCGGAGGCCGCCGCTCTAATCCATGCTGAGCTACGGGCCCTTTGCATGTATGGCTTACTATACTATTTTAGTGTTTCTCAATATGAGGTGGTGTTTAATTATGCTTTGAATCTGGCTGCGTATGACTTGAGGTTAATGTAGCCCATGTAAATCATGTAAATCATGATGGCGTACATGATTATGGTGACTAGTACTGGTGGTGAGGCGTAGAGCGTGTTTATTCCACCTATGATTAACCATAGGCTGTTTGCTATTGGTATGAAGAAAGTAACCATGAACACTACAACAACCGCCAGGGCTATAATGAGGATCATACTGTCCCTTAGGGCGTACTTAAATTCCCTACGCATGACACTCTGCTTAACCATGTAGGAGTAGGCTGATAATGCTATTGATGCAACGGCCACTGCTATAATTGGGATAACGTTAAGCACGTATATTAATGGTATGTTTCCAGCAGTCTTAGTTGGCACAGTGAGTACCAGCGATGCTGATACGAAGGCTATTAGGGCTATAATACCTGTGAAGAATCCGTATAGGTAGTAGTTAGCAGTCTTGTCTAATGGGGACTTCTCCTCGGCCTTAACTTGAACTGGTTGAATGGGTTGACTCATTGGTTGGTTCCAAGACTGCTGCAGTTGGGTTAACGGTACTGGCTGTACATCAGTTTGGTTAACTATGACTATATCACCAATGGAGCTAACTTTATCCACTGGCACGGCAATGTAGCCTGTTGGCCCAATTATCCTCAAGTAAACAGTACCCTCATAATTGTATTCATCGTAAACCACGCCTAACGCCTTACCGCTCACTGTGTAGGCGTATTTCCTGACTGTTGCACCAGGTACTATGGGTATTGCGTCCCTTGGGTATACTGAATTGTCCACTATGACAATGTCGCCGATTACCTTAACTAAGTCTACTAATATTGGGGCTTGAACAACATTAGACCTAACAAGGACGTAAAGCTTCCCATCCTGCCCAGTGTAAATGTTGTAGGCGTACCCAATGAACCAACCATTCTCCGTGTATACTTGCCTACCTAATATTAATGAAGGTTCCTGGTTCTTCTGCACAATTGCCGTTATTCAAGGTGTAGTTAAATATTTTCCGCATAATTATTTACGAGAACCTACTGCTTAATGTTCTCTGAGGCGTACACGTATATGCCGTCTAATATGCCTGGCGCTGATTCTCTGCCATGGGGACTTGGCCTATTCTTACCCCTGAGCGTGGTGGCTAACTCAATGTTGGCTGCGAATTGGCTAACTAACTCCTTATCAATACCCTCCACCACCACGTCATCCTTAACCACCTGAACCTTAACACCCTGCGGTATTTGAAGCGTTATTTTAGACCTTCTACCTAGGAAATTCTCTATGACCACGCTATTACCCTGAACCTTAACGCTTATTGGGAAGTGAGCGTAAACCACCTTAAGCTTATACCTCCAGCCCTTCGTCACCCCAATTATCATGTTCCTAATGTGCCCAGCCACGGTGAATACCATTGACTTAGCCTTCCTATCCAGTGTAAAGCCCTCCACTACTACTTTACCATCCCTTAAACTCATGAACACCGGTAACCCCTTAAACTCCTTGGTTACTGAACCCAGTGGCCCCTTAACCGTTACCCTGTAGTTCAATTCCCCTCCCTCAACACTAATGCTCACTCCCTCAGGCACCTCAATGACCTCTGATAAGTAAGGCACCTTAGCCATTACGTTAGGTTACCCCTAGGCCTTAATAAGCTTAATGCTACACTTAAGTATTAACCCAGGGAGGCAGGGTGGTTGAACGCCTCTTAAGGTAGTATGATCGTCCCCGTAGCCCCCTTGATTAATTCACTTGCCTTACCCAACCTACCTATGTAGGCTCTTTTACCACCACCCTCAATGAATCTAATTGCAGCCTCCACCTTGGGGCCCATGTTGCCCTCGGGGAATTGACCATCATCATAGTACCTCCTTAATTCATTAATGCGTATTGTGGTTAGTGGCCTTTGATTAGGTTTACCGTAGTTTAAGTACACGTAATCCACGTCACTCAGTATCATTAATTCATCGGCGTTAATACTATTGGCAAGTAGTTGAGTGGCCAGGTCCTTATCGATAACGGCCTCAACACCCTCATGATTAATAACAGGTACACCACCACCCCCAACTGCAATAACTATGTTGCCGTTACTGATGAGTTGCCTAATAACGTCAGCCTCAACTATGGATACTGGCCTTGGTGATGGAACAACCCTCCTCCAGCCACCCCTAGGGTCCTTTTTGAAAACCCAACCCTTAACCTCACTTAACTCAATAGCCTCCGCCTCACGGTAGGTTGGTCCAATGAACTTAGTGGGGTTTCTGAAGGCATCATCATTACTGTTGACGATAACCCTAGTGACTACGGCAACCGCCCTAGTGCTTAATCCCCTTCGCTTAGCCTCATCCTCAATTGCGTTTACGAGAAGGTACCCCATCCAACCCTCCGTGGCTGCAACGGCCATGTCTAGGCTTAGTGAATCACTAATCCTCTCAGCTATTAAGCCAACCTGGGGGCCGTTACCGTGAGTTACAACTACCCTATAGCCTAATTGAATCATGTCCACAATGTCGACTGCAGCCTCCCTAACAGCCTCAAGTTGATCCTTAGGTGAACCCACCCTTGAGCCAGTCTTGGCGAAGGCATTCCCACCTAGGGCGATAACCAGCATCATAACCTAGGCTCGGTGTTTAAATATTTATATATTTTCCTTAATTAGAAATAAAGTAAGTAGTGAATCATATTCTAAGTAGTTTAAGCAGTGAACTACGGATGTACTTAACACTACTTGTGAATTCACCATTAATGTTATCTAGGAAGCCCATAACCATGTCATAGACTATAAGCTTAATTGCCTCCTCCCTACTTAGGCCCCTCATCCTAAGGTACAGTTCCTGCTCCTCATCAAGGGATGCGTCTGATGCTGAATGCCTAGCGCCATTAACATCACCCGTATCAACCATTATGACTGGTACTGACATGCCTACTGCGTTACTTGAACCTATGAACACCTTACCCTCTATGTTGGTGGATGACCACTTCCCATGTTCACTAATCCTCCCAAACCCCCTATGTATCACTGTGGCTGAATCCAATGCAATGGCTCTTGTGATGGAGTTGCTTATTGAGTTTTCACCATAATGCATTAGGTTCACCATGTAGTCAAGCCTAGAGGAGCCTGACCCAACTTCAAGTGAATTAACGTTGACTGATGATTCCCTCCCCTGTAGTACGTAATCCTCCCTGTGGTGGGTCATCTTTCCATTAACGATTATTGAGTATGAATTAACCATGGCCTTAACCCCCTCGTTAACCCTAATTAGGTTGAAGGCTGGGTCAACGTTAACTGAGTAGACTAGTAGATTCACCACAGCCCCATCGCCAATATTCAACTCAGTAATGTTGGTTCCACAGCCCCCATTCCCAATAATGCTTAGGAACACGTTGGCTAAAGCCCCCTCATCAACGTTTATTATAACGTGGTTTGAATGCATTTCATTACTCTCACCACTGTAACTCATCATTACCTTAACGCTACTGTCCGATGAGTTGCCTATCCTTAATGATTGTATCTCCCTTACGTTAACGAAGTGCCTCGCTATTATCCTCGACTCTGAGGGGTCTATGCCTGTTGCCGCATCATTACTAGTTAATTCACTTCCCTTCACCAGGAGGCCATTGTGAACAACAAGGTCGTATTCATTAAGCTCAATTGGAGGCGGGGGTGAATTACCATTGCTTGACTCAACGCAATTATCGAAGAGGCTCCACTGGGTGTAGTATTTCACTGTTGGGGAATCCTTAATTAACTGGTATGGTATTCTACCTGCTAGTTCCCTAGCCTTAACCCTAAGCTCCTCAGGTATTAACATGGTTAAGCCACCTTGCCGTACTTACTGAACTCTAGGCTAATTACCCTGTTTAAGACCATGGCGTACTCGAAGGGTAACCCCTCAGTTACGTCACTTATGAAGCCCAGCACTATTAGGCTCTTAGCCTCCTCCTCACTTAAGCCTCGGCTCCTCAGGTAGAATAACTTATCCTCATTAATCCTACCGGTGTATGCCTCATGGGTCACAACCGCGGTATCCTCGAATACTTGGTCATGGGGAATCGTATAAGCCTTAGACTTCTCATCAAGTATTAGTGAATCGCACGCCACATGGGACTTAACGTACTTAGCACCCTTCCTAACATACACAACCCCCTTATACACTGCTGTTCCACCGTTGGCTGATATTGACTTGTTCACTATTTTAGAGTACGTGTTTGGCGCATCATGTATAACCTTAGCTCCATTCTCCTTAATGTGCCTGCCATTAGCCACTGTTATACCCGTTATCTCGGTTCCAGCCCCCTCACCCTTCAGTATTGTTGATGGGTACACGAAACTAGCCATACTACCTATGCTTGCCTCAACCCACTCAACCTTAGCGTTCCTCTCCGCAATAGCCCTCTTATTATTGAAGTTTATGACGTTCTTACTCCAGTTTTGAACAGTGGTGAACCTTATCCTAGCCCCCTCGTGGGCGTATAATTCAACCATACCATCGTGGAAACTGTACTTACTGAACCTTGGGGCTGAGCAACCCTCAATGAAGTGTATGTAACTGTTCTTATCAGCTATAAGTAACGTGTGCTCGAATTGACCCTCACCGGCGTTACTGATTAGGAAGAAGGCCTCAATTGGCGCCTCAATCCTAACCCCAGGTGGTACGTAGACGAATACTCCGCCACTCCATAATGCTCCATGGAGTGCAGCGAACTTATGTTCAGGTGGGAATATTTTCATGAAGTACTGCTTAACCATGTCTGGGTACTTCTGCACAGCCTCCTCCATGGGCATGACTATTACACCCTTCTCCTCCAATTGCTTCCTAATGTTGAAGTATATCATTTCTGAGTCTAATTGAGCACCAAGGCCCATTAACGCCCTCGCCTCTATTTCAGGTATGTTCAATGATTCATAGTACTTCCTAATCTCAGGCGGTATGTCGTCCCAGCTGCTAGCCCTGTTAATGTCTGGTTTAGCGTACGTTGAGTACTCCTCAAGGTTAATGTTCTCTAAGACCCAGTTAGGCAGCCAGTTTGGCGCCGGTAGTTTATTGAATAGTTCAAGGTTCCTTAACCTAAGTCTCCTCATCCAGTCGGGCTCATTCTTAGCCCTAGATATCTCATCAATTACTTCACTGGTTATCTTACCCTTAATCTCAATACTCCTCCTAATTGGCGCATCCCTACTAAGAACCTCCTCAGGCGTTAAACCCTCCTCCACTAGGCTACGTAAATCCTGCTTCATTTAGACCTCACCCTCAGGAAGTTCTCGTAACCCACCTTCTCAATCTCCTCCACTAGCTCTAACCCACCCTCGGCAATTATCCTCCCCTTGCTTAAGACCAGTACCCTAGTTGGCTTAAGTGTGTGGAGGATTCTGGCACTATGGGTGGTTAGGACAATGCCTGTCCCTGAGTTAACTAGGTTAAGTAACGCCTTACCAACGGCGAAGATTCCGTCAACGTCCAGTCCTGAATCAGGCTCATCAATTAAGGCTATCTTAGGCTTAACCATTAGTAACTGAAGAACCTCACTCCTCTTCATCTCACCCCCACTAAAGCCATGGTTAACGCCCCTGCTTAAGTGGGCTGTTGTTAACCCAACCTCCTGAACACTCTTAACTAGGCTACTTACGAGGCTTGGTGGAGCTGGATCAGTAAGCTTCTTACCATTCATTTTATTAACCATTGCCGTTATGAGCGTTGATAACCTAACCTCAGGTACAGCAATTGGGGTTTGGAAGGCAACCATTATACCCTTCATTACCCTCTCCTCAGGGAGCAATGTGGTTAAGTCATCGTTATCGAGGATTATCCTACCTTTAACAATGGTATACTTAGGGTGGCCGGCAATAGTCATGAATAGTGTTGTTTTCCCACTACCGTTAGGCCCCATTAACGCTAAAACCTCACCACCCTTAACATTAAATGACACGTCCTCTACAATAATCTTACCATCAACTGAAACCGTCAGGTTCTCAACCTTCAACTCAGCCATACTTGGTACCTCAGTACACCCCTACGTGACACCTATTTAAAACTTTTCGTGGGAGTCACAAATATCATATTTATAATTACACCTTTGCATTATTAAACTAAACAATGAAGGTACGGGAACATAGCCGTCATCCCTCCTTTGCAAGCATCCTACCGACTCCCTTTATCCTGCTAATGAGCGTGGATACTGAGGATGCCTTAATCTTTAGTAATATGGATTAAAGTGAAGATGCCCCACCCCCAGCACGGGCCTTTCCCACGGCCTCGCGGACCGCAGTACTCAGCACCGCGGTGGGGCGTTTCACTTCCAGGTTCTGATGAGTCTGGGTGGGTCCACCCCACCTATGGCCGGGTTATGGGGCAGTTAGCGTAGTGGTGCAGTGCTTTTAAGCATTACTAATCATTCAATGTTATATGCATGAATACTATTCCCTAACTCAACTTGGTTAATCGGTTAAGTCGCAGAAATGCTTTTATAGTGTTTCTCAACACCAGCATCTCGTGGGTAAGATTAAGCCTAGTAGAACTAGGGAATTCGGTAAGGGTTCCATTAGGTGCGTTAGGTGTGGTACTCATGAAGCTATAATAAGGAAGTATGGGTTAATGCTGTGTAGAAGATGCTTCAGGGAAGTGGCCCCTCAACTTGGGTTCAAGAAGTATTACTAAAATAATTTACTTAGATTGTTAGAACTAATGGGACAATTATCGGTACAAGTATTGTGAGTAATAGACCATTTGATATTGACGCCACTGAGTAATCCTTACCCAGTACTGATACGTAAACTGGCAGCGTATCATCCATTGTTGTTGCGCCACCAATACTTATCAAAGCCTGGGGACTGCCTGGTATGAAGGGTACTAGAATGAAGGTTAACTGCTCCCTAAGGAAATTGGAGAGGAATGCAAGTAAGCCGTAGTATGGCCCCGCGTATAGTGCAACCACTGGTCCAGTGAACGTGTACCAACCCATACCTAAGGCTATGGCTAATGACGTGTTCAGCCTAATGTTAAAAATAAATGATAGTAATGAACCTGCGATTACGCTGCCTAAGAGCGCGCTTACCCCGGCCTGCACTCCAATTCTTCCCCCAGCAATAAGTGACTTAATGCTCATTACCCTACTTGAGGATAAGCCAATAATCCCCGCCAACGCTATTAACTCAGCCTCAACAATACTGCCTACGCCTACTACATGGAGGACTGCGCCAAGTAACCAACCCACAGTTAAAGTTACTATGAATACTAACGGTGCCTTACTCATAGGCCTAAATGAACCATTACGCCGCCTCTCCCCCATCATAACCCCCACTACGTATGATAACGCCACCGATAATAACGCATACGTTAATGAGTAGGCTATGAGAAACCCAGCCCCACTTACGCTTGTTAATTGGCCACCGCCCCACAGGCTTATTGTGAATATTAGAATTATGACAATAGGCATCACCAGCTTATCCGAAGCCTTACTAACGGCCACTGGAGTTAACTTACCAATAATTATTGATGCTGCAAACACCACTATGAACATAAACCCACTTACGTTCATTAAGGTCAACTGATTAAGACACTATTTATCACTGAGTTTGAGTTCCTTAACCACATAGCCGCATCTTGAGCATGTCCTTGAGGTGTCCCTTGGATTCACTAGCCTAAACTCCTTACCGTACTTAATCATTTGCCATTGTATGATGCTTCTAAGCTCATTGAATTCAACG
>NZ_JAGDXD010000006.1:0-14591 GCF_023256255.1 Caldivirga sp.
GAATTATCCATGTGGCATTATGCCGTATTTAACCGCTTCATTAAATAACTCATGCAGTACTGTTAAGTAGTCCTCGTCCCCATTCTCAATATTGTCCATGTGCTCCTCAACCATTCTAGTCCTATCTTCACTTATGAGGCACTTGAAGTTGACGTTGCACTGTTTCATTAAGCCTTCAAATTCCGTGTTTTCCTGCACCTTATTACGCCTGGTGCTTAAGTAGAGTTTGGCCACATCCTTATCATTAGATAGGCATATGTATGCGGTTACGCCGCGTTTAGTTGGGATTAATACCTTTGTTGAGCCAAGGGCCTTAACGTAGCCCCTTCTCTTAAGGGTCTCTATTATCTTAGCGTAGGTGGATGGCCTACCTATCCTCCTCCTCTTCATCTCGGCAACAATGTCACCCTCCCTGTAGGGGTATGTTGTGTGAACTGTCTTAACAATGACCTCATCATCCTCAGTTACAGGTAACTCCATTGATGATTCAGGGAATTGAACTACCCTAACTGTTGGGTATATTGCTAGGAAGCCGTTCCTGGTAATGCCTGTTACAAATTCATCAACCCTACTTGACAACATGTCACCATTACGCATTAACTTAACCTCAACCTTCATTCTCTTAACTAACCCACTCTGCATTTGGCTTGCTATGAACCTCCTGAATATTAAGTCGTAAAGCATAATGTGCCTACTGGTTAACTTCAACCTAAGCACCCCACTGTCAATTAGGCTCCTGAGTTCCTCAGCATCAATAGGCCTAGTTGGCCTAATGCACTCATGAGCACCCTCCTCGCCTGCACCCCATTCCCTAGCCATGAAGTTTCCTTCACCGAACCTGTTGGTTATGTAGTCCTTAGCTACACTAATGCCTACTGCTGATACCCTTGTACTATCTGTCCTATGGTAAGTTATTAAACCCATTTCGAATAATTCCTGCGCAAGCCTCATGACCTCCTCCGTACCAGCCCTAAGCCTTGCCGTGGCTTCAGTAAGCATTGAGTCAGTGGTGAAGGGTGGTGGTGGGTTAACCTCCTCCTCTGATTCACCGAGTTTAGTTATTATTAATCTAAGCCCCTTCTTATCCTTCGCCACGTCCCTTAAGTCGTGCCTAACCTTAGCTGTGTCATCGCCATTAGTCACCTTATCGAAGGAGACCTCAACTACCTTACCATCACTAATCCTCTTCCTAACAATTAACCTAATCACCCTATTCCTCCTATACTCAATATACCTCTCAATTATCCATTTAAGCACAGGTGTCTGAACCCTGCCAGCCGACATATTCTTGTCATTAAATGCCCTCTGCAGGTATGAGCTTAAACCAAAGCCAATCCACCTATCCTCAATACGCCTAACCAATTGTGCCTTAACCATATTACCGTTTATCCCCCTTGGATTAGCCAACGCATTCAATATAGCCCTCTTAGTCACTTCATGAAACTCTATCCTCCTAATGTCCTGCACAAAGGGCTTAAGCATGTTGAATACGTCCCAGGCAATCTTCTCACCCTCGGAGTCTGGATCAGTGCCTATTAGGACCAGGTCGACCTCAGTGGCTAAGTCCCTAAGCATCTCAATAACGCTACTGCTATCCACTAGTGGCGTATTGTCGAATGGACACTTGGCAATATCATCGGTGAACGATCTACCGCATGTTGGGCAACGCTTTATTGTTGAGTATATTGGGATGAAGTTACCATCAATCTTAAGTATTGAGTAGTAATTCTTAGTTACATTTGATATGAATTTAGTCACGTAATCCATGTCACCACTAATGGTTTGAGTATACTGCTCAGTGGCTAATTCAACAACATGACCCTTAGTTGCTATTATGTTAAGCAATAGGTTACCTGAAGTAACCTCATAGACTATTAAATTACCGAGTACCCTTGTGCTTGGCTTACCGAAGAAGTTGGCTATTGTCCTAGCCTTAGTGGGTGACTCAACGATCACGAGAACTGACTTAAGTGGGTCAATTTGGCTTATGCTTGGTGGTACATTACCGGCCATTATTTGCCTTATTAATTCCCTCTCCTCATTAATGGTTTTAAGCATTTCAGCTACATTAAACTCCTCGTAGTTAATGAACTGGAAGTCTACAAGCCTGTACCTTAAGTCCCTGCTTAGGCTATTGAAGGCTGCCTCATTATCAACAACAAGCACTGATAAGCCGTGGGTAATACCGCCTAGGTACATTCTTGATGTCCTACCACTACCCTGTATGTAGGCTGGTGAATCTGGTAAAATAACGTAAACATCATCACCTACACGCTGAATGTTAACAATGGACTTGCTCATGGCATCCCTCACATCATCCCTATTCAGTAATTCCTGAGCAAGCTTAATGGCGTTACTAATGACCTCTGAGGCGTACTTATCGAAGCCTTGAAGGCTCTCACCCTTCTCAACAGCCTCAATAACCTTATTTATCCTGTCCTGACTCATGTTCATTATGTTCCTTAGGCTTGAAACAGCCTTATCAATCCTAACCTTGTATTCACTTGGTGCAATAACCCTAAGTGAGGAGAGGAGCATTATGTAACGGCCTGGGTTAAACTCCTTAAGAGATAACTTAAACCTAATCTTAGGTACACCGGCGAACACCACGTACCTTATCCTATGGGGTAAGTCAATACCCCTAACCAAGGCTGACCTGGATGTAGCCAAGCCTATCAGTACTGGTATTGAACCATCCTCAAAGCCCTCAATCAGCTTCCTCTTAGGCTTTAGGTAAAGCCCAGCGTTAATGCCATTATCGTTAAGGAACCTACTTAACTCCTCGGCGAACTCCCTACCTAAGTCGGTGGGTACGTATATTATTCCACCATCCCCAAGTCTCTTAACTAAGTCTAGGATAATGGCCTTAGGATCCCCCTTAGGCTTAACGTATAAGTCAACCACATTCCTAAGCCCCTCAGCCCTACCGCCCACATCGAAGCCCAGTATTTCCCTGAATAATGCGGCCCTGGCAGTCCTTCTGGTCCTAGTTAACATGCCGCTCACTATTAGTGAACCAATTCTCTTACCCTCAAGAATTCTCCTTAATTCACTCACCTTACTCTCCCTCTCCTTAAAGTCACTTATCTTGGCAATCTCAAGAGCCTTATCAATAGCCTCCCTCGGTACACCAAGCAGTAACAGTAACCTCTCAATATTTCTGCTTGAGGCCTTCATGACACTGTCAACGTCATCGACGAAAACAAGGTCAAACCTGTACTTACTTAGAATATCCATGCCCTTCGGTAAGAAGGCGTTGGTTATGATTAGTATATTGAAGTCACCTGACTTAATAATATTGAGCACATCGCTCTTATCCCGCTCGCTTAGTAGGCCATTGTAGGTAATCACCTTAACGTTAATGGCTGCGGAATCCCTATAGGCTAACGCCCTCTTGTAAACTTGGTAGGCTAGTGTTGAGGTTGGAAACACCATAAGTACCCTACCCCCCTTACTAGCTACGTATATTGAGGCTACTAGACCGAAGGTGGTCTTACCGCTACCCGTGGGTGCAACTATGGCGAAGCTCTTACCTTTAAGAAGCCTCTTAGCCCAAAACCTCTGGGCACCCCACATTGAGGTTCCAGTTGCCTTCCTGAATAATTCACTGAACTCATCATACTTCATTAAATGGTTGAAGGCATCCCTTAACTTAACTAACCTACCCTCCCTATTAAGCTCATTCAACACTACTCTTAATGATGCTGCCCTTAATCTTGAACCTTCAGGTAGGCAAACGTGGCAGGGTAAACCATCCCTAAGCCTATCTGAGGTAACTGGGCCACCGCAGTTAGGGCACATGCCGTGGTAAAGCACCAACGGCTCCTCACTGCCGCCATCACCTCTACTATCACGCATCCTAATTCAACCTTAAGGGAATGCAGGGGATTTAAAAAGCGTTCCCTGAAAAACACCGCACCATGACCCGCATGGAAGGCCGCCCTCAGGAAGGGGCTGGGGCTTTCATTACTTGAGTTTAGGTAAGTTAATAAGCCTTACTGTTCCTCAGTGAATGAGGCATCCATGGTTGATTACTTAATTTAAACCCAAGCATAGTTAACTGGACTAAAGTAAGTCCTCCCTCTGAAGTATTTCACTAAACTTACTTATGAACACTTGTAGGGTTATGTCCTTAGCCTTACTCACCGATGCTGAGGAGTAGTGGCTCCAGGCCTTACCATCAGTGAGAAGCTTTACCGTTGAGTCAACTGCCTCATCAACATCACTGTACCCCAATCCCCTTACACCCTCCTCAACTAGGTCACTCCAAGTACCCCCTGACTTATGGACGACTGTGGGTAATCCCCTTGCCATAGCCTCAGCAACGGCTATACCCCAATGCTCATTGATCGTTGCGTGTAGGAAGACCTTCCCTGAATCCATCAAGTTATTTATCGTCTGCCTAGGTGCATTAGGCACTAGGTATAGGTCAGCATCCTGGTTAAGGTCCCTTGAAACCCTTAAACCAGCCTTGGTTGCTAAATCCATTACCCTACTCATGTAGTTTAACTGCGTCCTAGTGGTGGCCCCACCAAATATGACTATCCTAGTATCCTTAACCTCCCTGAGTAGCCTTGGCGCAAGCTCAGTTACGACCCAGTGGTACCTCTTCTCCTCACTGAACCTACCAAGCATAATAACCCAATTACCCCTCTCATCAAAGGGTCTAGGTTCATTAATTATCTCAGTATTAGGTGCAATGGGTGGGTTAAGCACGGTGGGCTCCTCACCGTAAACCATCTTAGCCACTCCAGCGGTCCACTTGGAGTTTGTTAAAACCAAGTCAGCGTCATTGAATGGGTTCTCCCTAATGTAGCGTGGAAGTAGCTTAGTGAATACACCCCAGTAAAGGTTCATTGGGAATTTACCATACCTCTCAGTAACGTATGGATCCTCACCGTAGGCTAACCCGGTGCCTTTAAACTTAGGGTTAATGATTACTTCAAAGGGAAAGTGAATGTACTCAATTATGTTTAAGCCCCTTCCCCTATAATTAATAAGGGGCTTATAGGTCTCCTCGTCGGTGAACATTAGTAGGGCGCGGTACTTGTTAATTGCCTTAGCTGCGGGGTACCATACAAATAACCTAGTCCATAAGCCGAAGGCCTTAATGTTACCAAAGGGTAATGTAACCACAGGGTACTTAGATATGTCGATACCGTACCAGTCAATGTACCTGCCTGGATCAAACTTAAATGTACCAGTTAACACGGGGTTAAAACCCATCTTGTCGAAGGATGATGCTACTGAGGCGCAGACTAATTGACCGCCTCCTGGTGATCCCCAATAATGATGAGCCACAAGTGCACTATTACCCATGGATTACTATTCAGTGGAGGGGTTATTTACATTTGCGTAGTTACCCCACCTTAACAATGATTAGTGAGGCGCTAGGGTTAACCCTACTGATTACCCATGATGAACCTCAGTTGACTATAAATTATTAAATTATGGGTAATGCTTAAAAATATAGATTGTATAGGCCTGGTTAGATTGGTATGGAATTCGGGACCCACGTGGAATACCTGGAATGGTAAAGGAAGCTAAAGTGAACCTAATAAATAGGGTTAAGGAAATAAGTAATAAGGCTCGTTCAACACTGGTTGGGTTAAGTTTAATAGACCCACACATTCACCTGGGTTCATCGCTATCAAGCATAGATATACTGGCAACCCTGTACTTGATGGCTAATGTGAATGATGAGGACCCGTTAAGGAGGGACTACATAATATTATCAAAGGGTCATGCTGCCCCAGCATTATACATAGTGTTATCTGAGTTAGGGATTCTTAATAGGGAGGAGTTAATGATGATTAATGAACCCTGGAGCCCACTGCAAGGCCACCCTGAGGTTAAATTACCAACAGTACCAGTATCCACAGGTAGCCTAGCGCAGGGATTAAGCACTGCCGTGGGCATAGCTAGGGGGTTAATGGCTAAGGGGGCTTCAGGTAAGGTTTTCGTAATAGTCGGTGACGGAGAGTTAGATGAGGGGCAGGCTTGGGAAGCGTTAATGGATATTGCTGAATCTAAGCTAAGTAACTTATTCATAATAATTGATTACAACGGTGTTCAACTAGATGGACCCGTAAGGGGCATTAAGTCAACGTTGGTTAATATGCTTAAGTCCCTTGGGTTCACTGTACTGGAATGTGATGGGCATGACCCAGGGGAGTTGATTGATGCCTTAATCCAAGCACACAAGGTGAATGGGCCTAAGGTCATAGTGGCCAGGACCATTAGGGGTAAGGGGGTTTCTGACATTGAAGGGACTAGTAGGCAAAAGATACTTGACGATGGTGGGGAACCAGGCTTCGGATCAATGAGGGACGCGGTAGGTAAGGCACTCCTTGAGGCTGGTGAGAGATACAATGACTTATACGTGGTGACCGCTGACGTAGGTGGGTCAACGAGGGCCATTTGGTTTAAGGAGAAGTTCCCGAACAGGTACATTGACGTCGGCATAGCTGAGCAACACATGATTGGGGTGGCCAGTGGACTAGCACTGACAGGTCTTAGACCTGTTGCAATTGGATTCGCAATGTTCATAATGAGGGCTTGGGAGCAGGTTAGGAACACTGTATCTAGGATGAACTTGAACGTTAAGATTATTGGAACCCACTCCGGTTTAAGTGATTACGCTGATGGTGCGTCACACCAAACCTTCGAGGACATATCACTAATGAGGACCTTACCGAACATGACAATTGTAGTGCCCGCTGACCCTAATGAGGCTAACAAGGCTGTTTTAGCGCTACTGGAGCATCAGGGACCAGCCTACATTAGGATTGGTAGGGATTATGGGCCTAGGGTGACTAACGGTGACGAATTCAAGGTGGGTAAGGCTTCCGTACTTAGGGATGGGGATGATGTAGCCATCATTGGTGCCGGCCCAGTCCTGTGGGATGCATTGATGGCTGCTGAGGAATTAGGTAAGATGGGGATCTCAACTATGGTAGTTAACCTAAGCACCATTAAACCCATTGATGCTGACACCGTGATTAAGGCAGCTAAGAAGACTGGCGCAGTGTTAACTATTGAG
Source organism: Caldivirga sp. (assembly GCF_023256255.1). Lineage (NCBI taxonomy): Archaea > Thermoproteati > Thermoproteota > Thermoprotei > Thermoproteales > Thermoproteaceae > Caldivirga > Caldivirga sp. The sequence continues at coordinate 7,043 of NZ_JAGDXD010000006.1, forward strand.
GAGCACTCAACGTTTGGTGGGGTTGGTTCAGCAGTGGCTGAGGTGCTTGCTCAGAATTATCCCGTGCCCATTAGGATGATTGGGGTTAATGGGTTTGGTAGGTCAGGTAGATCAACTAGGCAATTAATGGAGTACATTGGCTTAACCCACAGGAAGATAGTTAATGAGACTCTTACGCTGCTTAAGGGTGAGTGATAATGCTATGGCAGTTGAGGAAAAACATTGATGAAGTTGATGATGAAATCATTAGGTTACTCGCCAAGAGGTTAACCATAGCTGAGACCATTGGTGACGTTAAGAGGAAGCTTAACCTACCGCCGGTTGATCATGAGAGGGAAAGCGAGGTTATTGATAAGTGGGTTAGTGGCCTAGTTGAGGCTGGGTTAGATGAATTAACAGCCAGAGGCATTGCTGAATTAGTCATAAAGGCGTCAACTAAGAGGCAGATAAGGAATTGGTTCAACGTGAAAATAACCGTGGTCGGCTCAGGGAGGTTAGGTAAGACCCTTAAGAGGACACTAAGTCAAGTTACGTCAACAACCCTAGTAAGCATGAAGGATGAATTACCGGACTCAGACGTGGTGATCCTGGCCACTAGGCCAACGGAGGATTCCATAAACTACATTAGAAGGAATAGTGAGAAAATAAGGGGGAAGGTACTTATGGATTCCTTCTCAGTTAAGTCAAGGCTATTCAATGTCATTGAGGATGAATCAAGGGAAGTGGGTTTCAAGTACTTAAGCATACACCCCCTGTTCGGTAGTTTAACAGATACTTGGGGTGAGGTGGTGGTTCTAATACCATCATTAACCAGTAGGGATTCATTACCGATGGCTACTCAGATATTTGAGGCAGCAGGCTTAAGAACAGTAGTGCTGAATGACCCGGAAACACACGATAAGGTTATGGCTTATATACAGGTTGCGCATCATTTAATGCTACTGGCCCTATACACAATGCTTAAGGATGCTAGTAGGGTGAGTGGGGTTAACGCAGGCCTACTGATGACTCATAGTTTAAGGTTAACCATGAGGGCTATTGAGAGGACCCTGGAGCAGCTTGATGTTGTTGAGGAGATTCAGGAAATGAACCCATACGCCGGTGAAGTTAGGGATAAGATTATTAAGTACATTAACATTGTTAACTCAGCCGCAGCAGAGGGTAGGTTAAGTGAGGTTATTGGGGGTGACTTAAAATGATAATAAGGGTGACGCCAGGCAGGATTAATGATGTTGCTGCAGCATTAGATAAGGCTAAGGTAAGGTTCAGGGAAGTTAAGCTACTTGGTGAGGAGTTAATAGTCACTTGGCCTGAGGACACGGTTGATGAGAAGCTTGTTAAGGCAGTGGACGCTGGAGCAGTAATAATCAACATTAAGACCAAGTACCAGTTAGCCAGCAGGCAGTGGAGACAGAGGAGTATAGTTGATGTCTCAGGGGTTAAGATAGGTGGAGGCGATTTGATAGTTGCGGCTGGGCCATGCGCAGTGGAGAGTTATGATGAGGTTAAAGAGACTGCAGAGGCCGTTAAGGCTGCTGGAGCTAGGTTACTGAGGGGTGGTGCATTTAAGCCAAGGACAAGCCCCTACAGTTTCCAGGGCCTTGGGGTTGATGGTTTAAAGATACTGAGGCGAGTCTCCGATGAGGTTGGGTTACCTGTAGTCTCTGAGGTGCTGGACACTAGGATGGTTGAGGTAGTGGCCAGTTACGTTGACATGATTCAAATAGGGGCCAGGAACGCTCAGAACTTTGAATTAATTAAGGAGGCTGGTAGAACCGGGAAGCCAATACTACTTAAGAGGGGAATGGGGAATACTGTTGAGGAGTGGCTTCAGGCAGCTGAGTACGCTATGCTTGAGGGGAATGGTAATGTGGTGCTTTGTGAAAGGGGAATAAGGACCTTTGAGAACGCTACAAGGTTTACACTGGATTTAGGTGCAGTAGTAGCGGCTAAGAAACTAACCCACTTACCAGTATGCGTTGATCCATCCCACCCAGCCGGTAAGAGGGATTACGTTATCCCACTAGCCTTAGCCGCAGTGGCCGCTGGGGCTGATATGATTATTGTTGAGGTTCACCCAAGGCCATGGGAAGCGTTATCAGATTCTGAACAGCAGTTAACCTTCGACATGTTCACTGAGTTAATGAGTAAGGCTAAGGCCGTGGCTCAAGCCATAGGTAGGGGAGTATGAGGAGCTTCACCTACAGGAGTAGGTGCAGTGGTGAGGTAAGGGTCCTGGTTAATTACCCTCATGCTGACGAGTTAAGTAAACTCATTGATAAATACACCGGCTGCATAATGATTACACCATCATCGGTAAGTAGCCTAGTGAGCTTCAACAAGTGCCCAAGGATTATTATTAAGGATGGCGAGGAGGGGAAAGATATTGAAACGGTTCTGGATATAATTAAGAAGTCAATAGGCAATTCACTGGATAGGGGTGGGGTAATGATTGGGATTGGGGGTGGGAGCACACTTGATATAACAGGGTTTACTGCTGCAATATACATGAGGGGGGTGGATTACGTTAATGTACCCACTACAACATTAGCCATGGTTGATGCAGCCTTAGGGGGGAAAACCGGGGTTAACGCAGTAGGTTTAAAGAACGTTATCGGTGTAGTGAAGCAACCAAGCGAAATCATAGTTGACTTAACCTTCATTAAGACCTTACCAACCTCAAACTACCTTGATGGTTTCTCAGAGGTTCTCAAATATGGGGTGACGATGGATAAGGGGTTATTTAATAAATTAAGTAACAATGTTGATAAGGTAATGAGTAAGGATGAGGGCTTACTGGAGGATTTAATCTATGGTTCATTGGTTAATAAGGCCCGCGTTGTTGAAGCTGATGAGTACGATAACTTAGGTGTCAGAATAGTGCTTAATTACGGGCATACTGTTGGGCATGCTTTAGAATCAGCATCAATGTTTAGTATCAGTCATGGTAAGGCTGTGGGGTTAGGCATGGTTTGTGAATCATCAATTGGAGTTAAGCTAGGTTACACTGCCTCAGATGTACCGAGCTACTTAACTGAATTATTAAGTAGACTTAACTTAATACAGGACATTAAGGTTAAAACTGACTCAGTATTAAGGGCTATTGCTGGTGATAAGAAGAAGAGTGGGGACTTCCTTAACCTACCCATGGTTACTGAAATCGGCGATTGGATTAAGGTTAAGATTAAGGTAAGCGAATACCTCAGGCTGGTGAGGGACTCATGCACGTATTTGGCTTAATAGGCTACCCACTGGACTATACCCTATCACCCCAAATCCACAACTACGTCTTCAGGAAATTAGGCATTGAGGCAACGTACATACCATTAAGGGTAACCTCAAAGAGGTTACCTCACTTCATTGAATTCTCAAGAGATGCCTTAAGTGGATTCAACGTAACCATACCTCATAAGGTTACTGTGGCTAAGTTAATTGATGAGCTCAATGATGATGCTGACGCCGTGAAAAGCGTGAATACGGTAGTTATCAGCAACCAGAGGTTAATAGGCTATAATACTGATTACGTGGCAGTTAAGGAGTCTTTAATTGAAAGAGGATACAGAGGGGAGGAGACTCTATTAATTGGAGCTGGGGGAGCAGCCAGGGCAGTGGTACTGGCTTTATCTAAAATCGGATGCAGGACAATTAGAGTGCTTAATAGGAGTAGGGAAAGGGCCTTGGAATTATGTGGATTAGCCAATGGCTTAGGCCTAGACTGTAGTGTAGTAGATATTGGTGGGGATTACGGTAAGCCTCACGTAATAATTAATGCTACCCCATTAAGCAGTGAGGAGGATTGGTTACTTAACCTAAGTAAGTTAGGTGTGGCGATACTTCTTGACATGGCTTATAAGCCTAAGGGTGAAACAGACTTAATTAAGAGGGCTAGGGAACTAGGCATTAGGACTATTGATGGCGTTGAAATATTGGTTAGGCAAGCCTTAGCTGCAGATAAGCTATGGTTAGGTGATTTTAATGAACCAAGCGTTAATGAGGTAATTAAACACATTAATGGTGATAATACTTAATATCCCCCGGAAACTTATTATAATTCTCCAAATCTAAGCATTAATGATCACTGGCAAGGCACTAATAATAGCGTCAGATAGGAGTGGGTCAGGGAAGACAACGGTTACTTCAATAATAGCCGCGGCATTATCAAGTAAACTTAAGGTTAGGGCATTTAAGGTTGGGCCAGATTACATTGATCCCGGTTACCATAGGGTAGCCACAGGTTCACCCTCAATTAACCTAGACCCATGGTTAATGGGTGAGAAGACACTTAAGGAAACCTTCTGCAGATACATGAGAGGGATTGACTTAGGGTTGATTGAGGGTGTAATGGGGCTATATGATGGTGTTGAGGTTGGGTCAAGCACGTTTCACATCGTTAAATTACTCTCGTTACCGGTTATCCTAGTAATAGACTGCTCCAACATATCCTACACAGCTGGAGCAATTGTTAAGGGTCTAAGGGATTACGGGCCAGTTAACGTGGTTGGGGTTGTCTTCAATAATGTGGCTTCAAGTAACCACTATAACTCATGCAAATCCTCACTACCTAATGGTGTGGTGAGCTTAGGCTATATCCCATATGATGCAGGGTTAAGCATTAATGAAAGGCATTTAGGCCTTGTGACAGTGGAGGATTACGGTAATAAGGTTAAGGAGATTATTAAACGCGGTGTTGAGTTGATTAATGGGAGAATTGACCTTGATCTAGTATATGATTTAGCTGAACCAGTGAACTGTGAATATGATAATGGGCAGAAGGAAGATTATGGTGATAAACTTGGGATTGCCGCTGTGGCTTACGATAATGCATTCCTCTTCTACTATAGGGCATCCCTTGACTTACTCTCAAGCATATTTGACTTAAGGTTCTTTAGCCCAATGAATAATGAAGTGGTTAATGATACATCATTCATATACATTGGTGGTGGTTACCCTGAATTACACTTAAGCGAATTAGAGAATGCTACTAATACAATTAATTGGATTAGGAAGGCATCTGATTCAGGCATACCTATCCTAGCTGAATGCGGGGGGTTAATGTATCTATCTAAGTATATTAAGCTTGATAGGGAATACAGAATGGTGAACTTATTTGATATTGGTATTGCCGCTAAGGGTAGGTTAACGATAGGGTATACGGAGCTTGAGGCGATTAAAGATAACTTAATTACACAGGGTGGATTAAGGGTTAGAGGACATGAGTTCCACGTGTCCTATGCAGAATACTCTAATGAGGATTACGTGTTCAGGAACATTAGGGGGAGGGGTATTGCTAATGGCTTTGATGGAGTAATGGTAAACAACACTATGGCTCTTTACACCCACTTATACTTACCATCAATTAAGGACTTTAGGGAAAGAATTACTAGCGTTCTTAAAAGGTAAGGAATTACTTACTGTAGAGCCAGCAGGCAACCTTATGGTCATTGTCAAGCGTTATTAATGGTGGCTCCTCCCTGCGGCAAATATCCATGGCATATGGGCACCTTGGGTGAAACCTACAACCACTGGGTGGGTTAATTAGGCTGGGTACTTCACCTGGTATGAAGGATAACTTCTTATCCTCCCTCAGGGTTGGTATACTTGACATTAAGCCTTGAGTATACGGGTGCTTGGGTTCACTGTAGATTAAGTCAGCTGAACCGAATTCAGCAACCTTACCCGCATACAGTACAAGTACCTTATCGGCTAATTCACTGGCTAGAGCTAAGTCATGCGTTATGAATATGTACGATAACTTGAATTCTCTCCTCAACCTCTTAAGGAGGTTCATTATGTTTGCCTGCGTCATAACATCTAAGGCTGATGTTGGTTCATCCAGGATAACTAGCTTAGGCTTAGCCTGTATGGCCATTGCTATTATCACCCTCTGCTTCATTCCTCCCGATAATTGGTGAGGGTACTTGGTTAGAACATCCCTAGTTAACCCAACACTCTCCAATGCTTCCCCAGCAATCTTAATAGCATCTAACCTTGAAACACCCCTAGTGATCAGTGGCTCAATCATCTGATCCATTATCTTAAGTACAGGATTAAGGGAGTTCATGGAGCCTTGAGGAACCATGGCTATCTTAACCCACCTATAATTCCTTCTAAACTCCTCCTCACTAAGCTTAAGAATATCAACACCCTCAAAAATAATCTCTCCACTCACTATCTTAGCATTCTCCTCAAGTACCCTAACAATGGCCTTAGCTAAGGTTGACTTACCACTACCTGTTTCTCCAACAACGGCTAATGTTTCACCCTCATTAACATCAAAGCTAACACCTTCTAAGGCCTTAACAATTCCCCTTAGCGTCGTGTAGCGCATACTTAAGTTATGAACCTCAAGCAGAGGCACTCATAATCACCTTCTCAACCTTGGATTAACTATTGGCTCCATTGCTAATGCAGTGATTATAAATGTTATAGCAACAAAAGCTATTAACAAACCTGGAGGAACAACCCACCACCACATGCCTGATTCAAGGGCACCAAATTCCTCTGCATAGTAAAGCATGAGACCCCAAGTTGGCCATAATGAAGTTGCTAGGTTCAGGAAATTCAGTGAAGACATGGAGAGTATTGTACCTGGTATACCTGCTACGAACGAGTAAACGAGGAAAGGTATTAACTGAGGTAGTATGTGGTTCCTAATGATCCATGAATTACTGGCGCCAGCGGCCTTGGCTAAATCAGCGTAGGCTGAATTCTTTATTTGAAGTGTCATTGCTCTAATTATCCTAGCACCACCACCCCAGCCTAGTACTGTGCCGAATAGTAATGCTTGCCATACGTTTAATCTAAGTAACACTGATAATACGACAAGTATTACGAAGGTAGGTAGTAATATTAGGAAGTCCATTATCCTAGTTAATATTTCATCCACAATACCTCCTAGGAAGCCAGCTATTAAACCTATGGATACTGATATGACTGTACCTATTAATGTGATAACTACACCAACCTCTAAGCCTAATGGGAATCCGGCAAGTAAACCTAACCACAGGTCATGACCTTGTGTGTCAGTACCCATTATGCCGTAGGACTGACCCTGAATAACTACTGTTGCAGAACCTTCAGGCTTTATATTAGGTAATTGGCCACTTGTTGGTGTTAACACAACCTTTATAGTATAGGTACCTTTTAAAGGTACTAAATTACCTGATGAAACTTGGTAAAAAACATTTAAGAATGGTGTTGATGATTCAAGCGCGCTAAGCTCATATCCATATTTACTTAGGAAGAAGAGTGTCACCTGATTAGCCACATTCGGGTTTGATCCCACGTCATTCACACCATTACTCAACTGCACTGGGCCTAATGTTAAAGATGAACCATCAGGCCTATGAATATATACATACACCATTAATCCAAGTGACTTCAAGGCTGGTGAATTCACAACTATGAAGAGGTCTTGCCATGGCTTACTGTAAACACCATTAAGTGTTAGTGTTAACACCAGTTGATTACCCTCCTTAATGAAGTTGCTTGATGTTATTTGTGGGGCATATATATTACCCACTATGTAGTTTATCCAAGCTGGTGGAGC
>NZ_JAGDXD010000006.1:14691-18735 GCF_023256255.1 Caldivirga sp.
TTATTTGTGGGGCATATATATTACCCACTATGTAGTTTATCCAAGCTGGTGGAGCATTCTTAGGATACAATGTCCAGTAGGATGGGGTATTCCACATAAACCCGAAGTTAGATGGTATAACTATTAGGGCATATATGGACATTGCAACTAATAATGTGAAGAAAGCTAAAGACACTTTACCTAACGTGGATCTAACATAGAGTTTACTGAATTCACCTAAAGTCATTCCTAATATTCTTACATTAGATATCTTAGACTTCTCAGAAGTCATAATCACACCCCACTACTCTCCCTTATCCTTGGATCAACGACGTAATACAGTATTTCAAGTATGAACACTAATATTATGTAGAGCACCGTAGACATGTATGTTGTTGCAAGTATCACAGGCATATCAGGTGATGGTACACCCACTATAGCTATGTTAAGTACATAACCAAGCCCCCACCAGTGGAAGACAGCCTCAGTTAATAGGAAGCCTCCGAATATTATAAATGGTATGGTTAAGAATATGTTAGTTAATATTGTTGGTAAGGCTGGCCTTAATATATACTTATTAACAACCATATTTTCTGGAATTCCCTTAATTCTAGCGAAGGTGACGTAATCTTCTCTAATAATATTCAGTACTATTGACCTAGCAAAGTACGCCCAACCCCCAATATTAACTATTAGAACAGTGGCTAATGGAAGCACCATATGCCATAGCAAGTTAGTCAACATTTTAATATCTAGGAATACTTTATAAGTTGAATATAACCAATAATTATAGTATTGTGGACTAACTATACCACCATATGGGAACGCTATTGGTGAGTGAATTAAACGTAGTTCAACAGCAAATATAAGTATCATTAGTATCGCTATCCACCACTGGGGTAAACCAATATCAAAGGCCCCATAATACATTACAGCCTTATCATAGAGAGTACCATGCTTAAATGCCGCCCTTAAGCCAAGCCAAATACCTATGAGCGCGCTAAGCATTATACCCAGTGTATCTAGTATTATTGTACCAGGTAGTGCAGACATTATTATTGACACTACTCTACCGGATGGTATACCATATTCATCTGGGTAATATGAAAAACCCCAGTTAAATGTCATTATATTGTAGAGAATATAAAATACCCTTATTATTAAAGGTTGATTAAGTCCATATGCATTCTCTAATTGGCTAACGATCTTGTTACGAAGCTGCTGTTGCTGCTGAGGTGTCAATTGTGGATTATGGAGAACAAGGTGAGCCACCTGTTCGGCAGCTTGACGCTCAATAGATACCTTGAGTATATGAGCTGCAGGTCCAGAGAGAACTGCAGATATTATTATTAACACTAGGAACATTACAATTACTAGGTTTATCATCCTAATAGCCAATGCCCTAAGTAACGACATCATGCTAAATCTTTTAGAGTACTTTTAAGTTTTTCCTTAATGACTTAGATAAAATTGTCATGATACTTACTTTTATTTACTTATATAGAAATGATTTCAATAAATTTTAAATAAGGAAGTTTAATATTTCACTTTTTGCATTAACCATTTACTGTAACAGTTAAACTATACTGGTCTGGTAATATTACGATTGTTGTTCTTGCTAGTATCCATAGTGAGTATGTTCCTGGTGTTAGTTTGCTTGTTATGCTTGCTGGTATTGTGAATGTTACTGTTCCGGTGAATCCGCTGACTGTTCCGGTAAAGTTTCCACTAAATACCACTGTACCATTTGGACTAACCAGGAACACGTAAATTAATGGCTTACCAGCAGGAGTATACATTGTAACATTAAATGAAGCAGGCTGCCCTATTGTCACGTTAGTTGATGATACTGAAATCACTGCAGGCACTAGGTTGCCTCCTGGAGGTAACTGAGTCACACCCTGTGAAGCATAAATCCTATTGAACCACCACGTGTAGTTGAATGGATAACCACTCCACCTAACCAGTATTGCTGATTGCGGTGATACAGTTACTATACTCTTTAGTATATATGGACCACTACCAATAAGCAGGTTACCATAGGTGTTGTAGAAGTTTAAGGCATCCTCATAGGCTTGAGTAACCATACTACTATTCAGGTAATTATAACCATTAACAATAGCCCATGAGCCATTATCCCAAACATAACCAGTACTAATCCAATTCTGAAGCACGCCGGCTATATACTTATTGAAGTCAGGTGATCTGAAGTCCATTTGAGGAATCTTAAGCGACTGAGCCTCACTGGTAGTGAAAGCGTACTTACCCTGCTGATACGCGTAGAATTGAAGCGCTAATATGGGCCACGGCATGAGAACAGGTAAGAATGATGGTGCAACTATGTTAGGGTCTGGGAACCAATAATCATCATAGACTACTACAGTGCCATTGGGGAAGAATTGCATACCAACCACTGTCTGAGGTATGGTTGATAATGCACCAGCTAAATCACCTGCAGCAGCAACATTAGGTCCTAGATCCTTACCACTCTGGGCTAAGTCAAATAATACATAGTAACCGAAGAGAATATCAGCCATGCTTATTGGTTGGCCATCCTGCCACTTCTGGCCTAGCCAAGTACCATTGAAGTAGTAGCGTATAACATCCTTAGAGTAATGACCAGGACCAACAGTAACCCACTTCCCAAGCGTAGCATTCCAAATAACAGCATTAGCCGGTACTGGGAATATTGCCGAACCATTAGGACTAATCTCAACACTCCAACCACCCCTAGCTACCTGTGGTTCACCAGTGAATGGATTACTTACAGAAAACGGATCAAATATAAAATTCAACATATCAGAAGTATATATATCGGCACCAACCATCCACTGGAATGGATTATAAGCGAACTCCGAGACATGAAGCATACCAATTTTAAGCACACTTGGATGAGCCGTAGAGTAAGCATAGTCTAAGCCTAGAGACCACTCAAGACCAGAAATACTCGGCATGTAGTTAACAACACTGCTTAAGGCTGGATACGGGTACTTTACTGCAGCTATCCAGTCCACAATAGCCTGCTGGAAGCCGTCAAATAATGCTATTCTTGATAGGTTCTCAAACTGAGCTAGTGAAGTGAAGTTACCTACTGAGATTTGGTAAGTGAGCTTATCAATAGTTGCATTAGACCAAACCCAGTAACCTGGCGTACCCCAACCAGGCGTATTGTCGGTCCATGATGCGTAGAAGCATCCGCCACAAGTATCCCATGGCGAGGGACCAATTATCCAGCCAGCTGTATATATACTCCACTCCATATTAGCTGGGTTAGAACCAAATACCGTGACAAATGCCGTTGATAATGAACCATATATCGGCTGAACAGTGAACCCCATCTCCTCCAGCTTAGCCATCATATCTTGTCCAATAGCGTACCTGAATGGATCATCATTCCTTATGAAGAATATTATTGTAACAGGCTTAGGTGTTGTGGAGTTTGGTGGAATATAATACCACTTTCCATTAATGTAAAGAATCCTACCATGCCAAACAGGATCAGTCTTATTAATATCCTGGAACAATGTGAAGACAGACTGATTGAAGTACGTTGGATCATAGTGTATGTTATACTTTACAATTTCAGGGAATATTAGCAAGTAGCTATTAATACCCCATATGAAGGGCCATGCTAATGCTGGAGTCGCCATACCTGAAAATATTTGGCTAACATAGTATGAACGAGGAATTAAATAATTCAATAGAAATCTGAACTGCCAGTAGGCAAGTGGATTAAAGGTAGTATTACTTGGATAAGGATTAAATTCAAGACCATCACCACTGGCATAAGTTGGCGATAACATTACAATACCTGGGATTGATCTTAGCTGACTCCAGATTGTTGATGAAAGGAAGTATGGGTTCAAGAAAATGTCTATTTGGTCTGTCTCAAAATACTGAGGCACTAGGGTTGGGGACACTTGAATTAACTCTATAGTCTGCGCCACCGGTATTGAGGGAGTAGCCGTGGTGGTTACCGTTGTTGCGGTTGATGTTGTTACTGTTGTGGCTGTGGTTGTTACTGCTGTGGTGGTTACTGTTGTGGCTGTTGATGTTGTTACTGTT
>NZ_JAGDXD010000007.1 GCF_023256255.1 Caldivirga sp.
TAGTAAGCACAACACTAGTAATAGGCATAGTAATCATAGTGATTATAGTAGCAGCAATAGCAGCAATAATAGCACTAAGAAGAAGATAATAGAATATGAAAATAAAAATCAATTTAATTTAAAATTAAATTAGTTTTATTCCCACCTTAAATCTAAGGATGCTTTATTATTTACTTCAGGAAGTTTTGTTTCACTGTCTTAAACCCAAGTATTTCTCCACTGTATATTTTATGGTGTTATAGGTGTTCACCAGATCCTTCACAGTAACGTATTCATCATAAGTGTGTGCTAATGTTAATTCTCCTGGTCCATATATTACGGTAGGTATACCCTTAAGCCTTAAGTACCTGCCATCAGTGGCTCCGGTCATTATTATTGGCTTAGCCTCAGTTCCCTGCTTGCCTATGCCTTCACGTATCAGTTGAATTAATCTCTCACTTGAGGGTGTGTAGTTTGGTTCACTGGTGTCCAATACCTCTACTTCAACTAATCCACCTAGGGTATTCCTCAACTTATCAATGACATTGCTTGGTGAAACACCAGGCGGTACCCTCATGTCTAATTCTAACTCCGCGTAGTCTGGGACCATGTTTACCTTAGACCCACCTTTAATTACACCTGGATTAAAGGAAACTGAGCCTATTGTGCGTCTAAAATCATCCTCACTTAACTTTAATCCGCTCCTTAAGGCTCCCTCCAAGTAAACCCTTGATGAGTTATCAATAGCTTCAATTAAGTCTTGAGGTAGTTTAATACCCCTGTTGATTTCATTAACAGCATCCTGAGCCTTCTCAATAGCCTTAATCAGCTTCATTATGGCGTTATCCCCAAGCAAAGGTAAGCTACCGTGAGCCGGCCTACCCCTAGCAATTAGCTTCACTTGACTCAACCCTTTCTCAGCTATGCAGTACTTATCAAAGCCTGTGGGTTCAGCAACTATAGCTGCGTCGCCGGCTAATACGTTATCCTTAACTAAAGCCTCAACACCAGCATGCCCACCCACTTCCTCATCCGCCGTAGCTGAGAAGACCAGTGAACCAGCACCCTTCTTCTCGATTAATGGACCTAATTCAGCGAAGACCATCATTATGACGGCCACCCCGCCCTTCATGTCTGTTGAACCTCTCCCGTAAACCTTATCTTCAATAATCCTGCCTGAGAAGGGTGGGTAAGTCCACTTACTTAAGTCGCCTGGTGGTACAACGTCAGTATGGCCATTAAGTATAATTACCGGCTTACCTTTGCCTACTCTTGCTATTAAATTGGGCTTACCCTTAACATACTCGTATATACTGCTTGAGAACCCTCTTTCACTAAGCCAATTCTTAATGAACTCAACAACCTTGGTTACGTCGCCTGGTGGATTAACACTATCTATTTGAACTAAGCGTGATGTTAATTCAGCCAGCTGACTCCCTACTTCACTAGCCATTATTAAACACCAAGTAGGATAAATTTAAGCATTACTAGGGTAATGCTTTAAAGCACAAGAATAAAACTAGCATATGGTTGTTAACTCAAAGAACATAATCAAAGTTATATTGCTAATACTAGTGCCGTGGATATTCATAGTTTTCGCCGCTCCACTGTATAATAAGTCATCCCCAGAGTTAGGTGGTTGGCCATTCCTATGGTGGTACCTCTTCGCCTGGGTCTTTATTCAACCAATCATAACTTATATAGTTTACCGCATTATAGATAAGGGTGGTGAATCATGATTTTCGCAGCCATTGATTACGCAATATTCTTCATACTGGTTGGATTAGCTGTGGTTGCTGGTTTCCTTGGCAGTAAGTGGAGGGCACCGGATTTCACTAGGATAGCTGAGTGGAGTCTGGGTGGTATGAGGTTTGGCGCATTCATAGTGTGGTTCCTAATGGGTGCGGACATATATACGGCCTACTCATTAATATCAATACCTGGCGCAGCCTACTCCCTGGGTGGTTTCATACTTTACGCGGTGGTTTATGGTTCAGTATCTTACCCGTTCCTATACATTGTTGCAACGAAATTCTACAGGATAGCTAAACGTCGTAGTTACATCACCGCTGGTGATTATGTTAGGGATAGATTTGATAGTGGTGTATTGTCGTTGTTAATTTCATTAACCGGTATAATAGCCATGCTTCCCTACATTGCCTTACAGATAGTTGGTATTAGATACGTCTTAGACGCCATGGGCTTCCCTGTACTTCCAAGTTTCATAATAGCCTACATAATAGTTGCACTATTCGTAGCCATAAGTGGCTTAAGGGGACCTGCCTTAAGTTCACTGATAAAGGATGCCATACTATGGGGTGTGATACTTACGGTAGTCATCGCATTAGGCATCCGCTTCAATGGCTTCGGCCCGATCTTCACTCAACTGGGTCCATCCCATTACTTAATACCCAGCAAACTAATGATTGGTTACATTACGTTAGCCTTCGGTAGTGGTATATCATGGCTGCTCTTCCCTAACCTGCTAGTTGGCTTATTGGGCTCTAAAAGCGAGAACGTGATTAGGAAGAATTCAGTATTCCTCCCACTTTACCAAGTTTGGTTAATCTTCCTAGCCATCATGGGTCTAGTGGCCTTAGCCAAGAACCTAGTCCCAAGCGGTGTCTCAAGCCTAGCCTTCCCCTCAGTCCTGAACGCCTACTTCCCAAGCACCTTCGTGGCCGTGGCCTTCGCAGGTATTGTGATAGGGAGTATGGTTCCAGCTGGGTTACAAAGCCTGGGCGCGGCTAACTTAATAACGAGGAACATTTACTTAGACTTCATAAATAAGAGGGCTACGGAAAAACAGCAGGTTCTCTGGGGTAGGGTAGCAGTCTTCATAATGGTAATAGCTTCCCTAATATTCGCCCTAGTCCCAGCTGCCAGTGGCCTAATATTCTACCTATTGACCTTCTCCTACGCCTGGCTTCTCCAAACACTACCAGCAATAATACTGTCAATGTACTGGTACGATCTAGATAAGTACAGTGTAGCAGCTGGGTGGGCTGTGGGTACTGGTTTAGTTACCTATGGCTTAATAACAGTAGGCTTCTCCTCATCATTACTGCCCTGGTTCTATGACATGTACGTTGGCCTACTGGGCCTAATAGTGAATCTAGCCGTAATGCTAGTGGTTTATGCCTTAGTTAAGGCACTTAGGGTTAAAGTAAGCAGTAGGCTTAATCCAAGTGAATTACTTTAACCTAATCCTCTTAATCAAATCACCCGCATCATCATATATGCTTATACTAGTAGCATTAACTGAAGGTCTAACATACCTTATAATTCAGTTAATCCCCTTACACCTTAAAGGCCTTGAGGTCTCAGGGGTTATAGTCCTTTGGTGAATGATGCTTTATTAAACCCTGAGCTTAAAGGTGGCTTACTTTTAAAATTCCCTGAGGTAGTCTAGGTGAAATGGACTTTAATCTCAGTCAGGAGGAGGAGTTATTCAGGAGGAGTGTGGTTGAGTTCACTGAGAGGTATGTTAAACCAAACTGGGCTTTGGTGGATGACGGTAAGTACCCATTAATTAACATAGTTAGGAGGATGAGTGAATCAGGCTTATTAGGCGTGCCCTTTGATTCAAGGTATGGTGGGCAGGATGGCACATTCACCATGAGTGCCTTAGCCACGGAGGAATTGGCCTATGCGGACCCCTCCTTAGCAACCCCAGTCTTCTACTTACTTAACACTGCCTGGCCGTTTATTGTTCAAAGGTATGGGAGAGAGGAGGTTAAGGAGGAGGCGTTACCCAGGGTTATTAAGGGTGTTGGCTTCATTGGGATAGCCTCCACTGAACCCCAGGGTGGTAGTGATGTGGCATCAACTAGGCTTGAGGCTAGGAGAAGTAATGGTGCATGGAGCCTTTACGGTGAGAAGAACATTGTTACGGGGGTTTCACTAGTGGTGAGCGACATGGATTACGGGGGTTTCGTAACAATAGCCAGGACGGCACCCATTGAGACTAGGCATAGGGGTTTAACCTCCCTCTTAGCCTTAGTGAAGAGTGACGGTAAGGTACTTAGTGGTTTTGAATACGGTAGCTATGAGGATATTGGAAGAAGGGGACTTGTAACTAATTACATTAGGTTCAATGGGCTAACGGTTAAGGAACCCTACACCCTTGGTGAGGTTAATGGTGGATTTAAGGTTCTAATGGAGGGTTTCGACATTGCGAGGGTGCTCATAGCAGCAGCCTCAGTGGGGGTTACTAGGTGGCTTCTGGATCAGTCAAGGGACTGGATTAAGTCTAGGGTAGTTTTCGATAAGCCAATAGCCTCATACCAGTCAATAAGCTTCAAGTATGCTGAATTAGCCGCTAAGCTTGAGCAAGCTAGGTTACTTACCTATAAGGCTGCCTGGTTAACTGACAAGTACTTCATACTTAATGACTCCTCAGTTAATGTACTTACCGTAGCTACCTTTAACGCCATGGCTAAGATGACTGCGGTTGAATTAGCTGTTGAGACAGCCCTAGAGGCAATGAGGTGGTTTGGCGGGGCCAGTTACTTCAAGGAGTCTAACATAGCTAGGGCACTCCTTGGTGCATTAAGCTACTACGTTGGTGCTGAAGGTACTGGTAACATAATGAGGCTCATAGTGGCCAGGAACCTAATAGGTAGGGAGGTTACTTGATGGTTAACCCTGTTTATACTTTAAAATTCATATATCTATATATTCAATTTAATTAGGCAGTTAACATATTTAGCCTAACATTTATTAGTTACCCTAAAAGCTAGGACTTAAAATGGGTGGAATATTCGGTCTCGTATCCAATATTAGGCCCGTTGCCCCTGTGATTAGGATTGGTCTCGAAAGGCTGATGCATAGGGGTATTGATGGGACAGGTATAGCCACGGTGCATAATGGTGTTATTCACATTAAGAAGGATGTGGGTAAGGTGACTGACGTACATAGTAAGCTTAACCTAGATGACTTACCCGGCTACGTGGGTATTGGACATGTTAGGTCAGCCACACACGGTAGGCCTGTTTACGAGAACACTCACCCGGTCCAAGACTGTACCGGTAGCGTTGCATTAGTTATGGATGGTGTAGTCTCGGATTATGATGAGATCAGGAGGAGACTTGAGAGGAGACATAAGTTAACCTCCAGGACAGATGCTGAGGCCTTAGCCCATATTCTTGAGGATGAGTTAAAGGGTGGTAAATCAGTGAAGGAGGCCTTATCGTCAATAACAAGGCAGATTAAGGGTTACTACACCATTGCAGTTCTCCACAAGGATGAGGAGCGGATTTACGCATTAAGCATGGGTAATCCACTGGTTATAGGTGTTGGTGACAGGGAGTACTTCGTATCCTCTGAGGAGCAGGCAATACCAGTTAAGCTGCAGTTGGTTTACTTCATGGAGCCTAATCAAATGGCAGTGGTGGGTAAGGATGGTGTGGAGTTCTACGATGCATCATCATTAAGTAAGGTTGAGCCATCACCCCACTTGGCGTCTCAAGCAACAGTGGAGGTGGTTAAGGGATCATTCCAACACTACATGATTAAGGAAATTTACGAGGAACCTGAGGTGTTGGCTAGGGCTGTTAATGTGCTTCAAAGGGAATACCTTGATGATGCAGCCTCAATAGTGGCTAAGGCTAAGAACATAATATTCACCGGCTCAGGAACCTCCTACTACGCCTCCCTAATTGGTAAATATTACCTGGAGGAATTGGGTGGGGTTAAGGCTGATGCAGTACCCGCTGGCGAATTCCCCTACCTGGGTATTAGGTATGTTGAACCAGGTACATTAATAATAGCAGTTAGTCAGTCTGGTGAATCAACCGATATAATTAGGGCCATTAGGTGGGCTAAGAGGAAGGGCGCTATAGTGCTTAGTATTGTTAATAGGCTTGGTTCAGCCTTAATGAGGGAATCCAACGTCTACCTACCAATGGGTGCTGGACCAGAGTTGGCTGTACCGGCAACAAAATCCTTCGTAGCATCAATAGCTATAATGCTTCAATTAGCCTACGCCATTAAGGGTAATGTTAATGACGCTAGGGTTCTCATTAATAAAGCCATAGTCCTGCTTAATAATCAAATAAACCAAGTTAGGGATGATGCGAGGCGCATTGCTAAACTAGTGTCGAACTATAATAATACATACGTAATATCAGGTGGACCAATCGGTTTACCACTAGCCATGGAGGCGGCATTGAAGCTTAAGGAAGCAGCTCAGGTTCACTCAGAGGCATTCAGTTTCAGGGAGTTTAAACATGGACCAATAACCCTAATATCTAAGGAGTTCCCCACAATAGCAATAATGCCTGGTAACGATGTTGATGATGAAATGGTTAACGTTGTTTCAGAGGTATGGTCCCGTGGAGGATACACAGTGGTTATCACGCAGAGGAATAAGGAGGTAACGGGAGACCAGGTTATTTACCTAGAACGTATGGGTAATAGGTTAATAGTACCGCTCGTGTACCCATCAGTAATTCAATTATTAGCCTACGAGATTGGGGTAGCTAGGGGAATTGATGTTGATAACCCACATAACTTAAGTAAAGTAGTGACGACGTAGCATGAGGAAAGTAGAAAAAGGCGGCATCACTGGGATAATTCATGAACTGCCCCTACTGGGTTATTAAGGGTAAGTTAGCTGGCTCATGTGCCCCAAGGGGAGCGAAGGACCTTGAGACATGGAGTAAGATAGGTATTAGGGCTGTTGTGTCCTTAATTGAGGAGTTTGAGTTCAATGAGTTAGGTTTCCCCTTCAATAATTACGTTGAAGCCTTAAGGAGGCTCAACATTAGGCTACTTTACTCACCTACTAAGGATGGTGAGTCACCGCCACTTGATGAGTTCATGGCCATACTCAAGTGGATTGATGAAAGGGTTAGTGAAAACGAACCAGTGTTGGTTCACTGTAATGCGGGTGTTGGCCGCTCCCCTACGGTTATAATAGGTTACTTAATGTTTAAAGGATATAGTTTAAAGGAGGCCTATAGGCTTGTCTCAAGCGTAAACGATAAAGTCTCACTTAGTTTCACTCAAGCATTAGCATTAGAGGAGCTTGAGAAGTTAACAAGAGGGGGGAGGAATCTTGCGTTTTAATGTGAAGCGAACCTTAATTACTGCATTAACTCATAGACTTGAATCATTTACTGTGAATTAACTCTATGTAATATGATTCTTAAGGGCACTGGCACGTATGTTTTTTAAATTCATGAAAGTACTAAGGGTAGATGGGTAGGAATAGGCTTAGGGATATTTTTAATAGGATAATTTGGACTAACGTGAGGAATGAGTACGAGGTAGTCATAGTATCAAGGGGGGAGCCAGGTGACGTTAAGGTGCTGCCATTAAGTGGCCTAGTTAAGGCTAGTAAGGATGGTATAGTAATAGGGATTAATGGAGCTGAATCCTTTATACCATACCACAGGATTCTACTGGTAAAGAGCAGTAATGGGGTGGTGATTTACAGGAAAGGCATGAAGTTTAATGGGTAAGCCAACTACCCAAAATGCTCTTGGCCTTATCAAGAGTACTTTCACTCACCTCAACCCCAACCTCCTTCAGTCTCCTCATTAACTCATAAGCGTCTAGGGATAGGTTAAGCCCCATTAGCGTTAAGGCTACTGCAACCTTAACCCCATTAACGCCACCTGCCTTAGCCAAGGCCTTAACCTCCAGGTAAAGCCTAACCTGCTTCTCATCAATACCTAATTCACCAGCAACCCCCCTTAACCCCAGGTTCCTTATAGTGTTAATTAAACCCTCGAAGCCCCCATACTTCTGGTTAACTAACCAGTCAATGTTAATAATGGCTGCCGTCAAATACTTCATGAACAGCCTCCCCTTACCCTCCTCATCATTGACCAATTGCAGTGCTGAACCATAGGCAGCCTTAGCCTCCTCAGCAGTCTCCGGCTCCTCCTGAGTTATGTTAAGCAGCATGTCACCCGCCTCCTCATAGTAGGCTGGGTCACCTTCCTCAATAGCGTCAATTAACCTAGCCATAGCGCTGCACCTAATGGCTTCAGTTAAATACTCCTTACTCCACCTGGCCGCTGAGGCGCATTGAAGGTATGTTGACCTGGCGTTATCTAAATCACCATGAGTTAAATAATACTTGGCTAATTCCATTAGTCCTGTTAACCTAACCTCAAGTGCATTAGTTAACTCACCTAAGTCCTCGTAGTACCTATAGGCCTCTGAGAAGTGGCCCATGGCTTCATTAATTAACCTAAATTCAGCGTCATGATTACCGTTACTGTGCTCGGTTTCTGAGGATTCAAGGTTCATTAGCCCCTGGCATAATTCCATAAGTGCCCTTAACCTTATTGAGCCTTCTCTAGTCGCATCATTAATTCTACTCCTAAGTAGCTCCATAGCCTTACTCAACTTACCCTTCTCCATTAGTGCTTCAACTAGTTTAATCAATAGATCAATGTTTCTTATGCTACTTGGATCAACACCACTAATTAAGGCAATCACCTTACCGCTCAATTCCATGTTGAGCAATGATTCAACATCACGCTCACCCAGTTCCTTACCAGTTTCCTCAAGGAGACTATCTGGGAGTTCACTAAGATGCCTAAGTAACGTACCTTTACCCCTAGGTAATTCCCTGACTTCCTTAATAATCCTAGTCTTAATGCAGTCCAAGTTCCATAGGCACTCCTCAGCTATGCTCATTCCTTTAATCTCAGTGGGGCTTAGTTTTAAACTAGTGCCCTTAATTCAAAGTATTAAAGCCATGGCCTGCTCGCTTAATCTCCATTAATTCTACTTAACCTAGTTTAAGGTGTTTTAGTGCTTTGCAGTGCTAAATGTTTATTAATTGGATTCCTACTAGTAATATATGGTTGACGTAATTATACTGGCAGGGGGATACGCCACTAGGCTTAGGCCCCTTACATTCACTAAGCCTAAGCCTCTGCTTCCAATACTTAATAAGGCTGTCATAGACTGGATCCTTGAATCCGTCACAAGGGTTAAGCCAAGTGACGTGTTCTTATCCGTCAGATACATGAGTGATCTTATTGAGAAGCACGTTAACCATAAGTGGGCTTCATTGAAGGGTATAGTTAACATAATTAGGGAAGATAAGCCCCTTGGTGACGGTGGCCCTGTTTCATACATAGCCAGCATGCGTGAGCTTGATGATGTTATAGTAGTCTTTAACGGTGACATATTCACTAAAATTGACTTAGAGGATGCCATTAACGAGCATGTTAGTAAGGGGGCTTTAGCCACAATATGCTTAACCCAGGTTAATGATGTATCGCAGTATGGTGTAGTCACTCTCGGTAAGGATAATTTAGTGACTGGGTTCATTGAGAAGCCTGAACCAGGCAATGCACCATCAAACCTAATTAATGCCGGTGTATACATATTTAGTAAGGATGCGCTCAAGTACTTCCCTAAGCCTGGCACTTTCGGTAAGTTAGCTATCGATATCTTACCAAGGATGATTAAGGATCATAAGGTGTATGGCTACGCTCTGAAAGGGTATTGGTATGACATAGGTACGATTACGTCATACTTAGACGCCAACTTCAGGGCTCTTGACGAGTATTGCAGGGATTGCCCAGTGCCTAATAATGATGCCTTAATTAAGCCCCCAGCCTTCATAGGTGAGAATGTTACAATAGAGCCTGGGGCTGAGGTAGGCCCATATGTAGTCGTGTTGAGTAATTCAAGGATTGGCGCCCATAGTAGGGTTAAGTATTCCGTCATAATGGATAACACTACTATTGAGAATGGGGCCTACATTGACTTAGCTGTACTGGGGTCTGACGTATTTGTGGGTAAGTGGGCTAGGATTGAGAAGGGTGTTGTTGTTGGTGATGGAAGCTACATAGGTGACCATGTTTTAATAAATAGGGATTCAATAATTGGGCCCTTCAGGGAGGTTAATCAAAGCATATACGAGGTAGGTAAGATACTGCTTTAATGAGCATTAAGAATTATCGCTATTATTAATAAAACCCAGCCTATTGCAATTAACACACCCAGCACCTTCTTAAAGGCTGCCACGAACACTAGGAGCAGGTATAATGCCGTTAATGATATTAGCAGGGCAATGGCGTTACCGTAAGTATTGGCTAAGGCCGGGTTAGCCTTGAAGATTGTCTCCTGAAGAATGTACTGCAGTAGACTAACTAACCCATTGTAGGCGTATACAAGGAGCTTGAAGACCTCATTCATTATTACTGCAGTGCTTATGGCCATATACCTAAGCCTTATACTTCATTTATAAGTATTACACACATAGAGCAGTAGTAGGAAGGAATAGACTACTACTCAATTGTGTATATGATATCTAGCACTACCCCACTTATCCTGCTCCTAATGGCCTTTGCAACATCCTTACTAGCCGCCACTAGTATGGATACCCCTACTAGGCTTGCCCCAGATTGCCTTATTATGCTTAGTAATGCATCCATTGTTCTCCCTGATCTTACAATATCATCAATGAGTATTACTGAATCATCCTTAGTGAGTAATGGCTTAGGTATGTATAGGTTAACCTTCCTAGGCGGTGAATCAACGACGTAGGTGGCCTCATAGTGCTGCTCAAAGCCGGCATCCATGTACTGCTTAGCTATGGTTAACTCAGCGTTTAAGGCGTATGAGGCTGCCATGGCTAATGGTATACCGTCAACTGCCGCGGTCAAGACCTTAGTAACCCTCAATCCAGAGAAGGTTTCGAGAACATGCTTCTCGTAAAGCCTAAGCACCATTGGTTCAAGTACTATGGAGCTTAAGTCAATGTAATTACCATTAACCTTAATTAACTTAGATATTACGCTTTTAATATCGGCCATGGGTTTAAGAACCTTAACAATGTTCTCAGCAACCTTAGCGGAAGGTAAGACCTCCATGTTGGCGTAACGGCATAGTGTTGATTCAGGTATATTAAGCATACTTGAAAGCTGCTTAAATGATAGCGAGTAAACCCTCTTAACCGCATTAATGTAGAACACGGCATCCAATTGCAGGCTAACTTTCTCCCTCCTCCTCATCATTAAATCAGTTGAGTAAAGGGATTATTAAACCTAACTGACTTAATGAACTGAAATGTTTATAAACCAAAACCAACACCTAATGCTTGGTGATCGGCGCCGGCTAAAGTGGGCCTTTCGATGGGGTTTAACCCAGAAGTGAGCCCGTGACCCGGGTTCAAATCCCGGCCGGGGCACCATGATTGTTTTCCTTCATTTAACCTGGATCGAATGCATTGCGTGGTCTATAATTTCGCATGTAAGGTTTCTACTGGGGGATACGTAAAGAATGTACTGTGGCCATGCTTTAAAGTTCCGGATCTTTAATGTTCATGGGTCCCAATACTCCTTGGCCCTATCCTTAAGTCTCAATGCTAATTCAAGTATTCTTCTATAGTCTCTTGACTTAAGTATTTCATTAATGACTCCAATATCTAATGTTGCGTATCCATGTACTATAATGTTTCTGAAACCTATTATTGATCTTATGAAAGCCTCCTCCTCACTAGTTACTAAACCATTCTCCCTTAATCTAACTGCTAGCCTAACGTAACCTTCGCTTGCTACACCCATATTTGATAATAATCGCTGGCACATATCAATTAACGCTTGTGCTTGTACCTGCAGGGCATGTAAAACAGTGAGTTGATTCCGCCAGTCAGTTAGGTCGTATTCTTGGTCTACTAATTCATCAAGCTTTTTGGTCATATCCTCAATAATACTCAGTAACTTATTTAAGACCGCCATCGTTTCACCAATGCATGGGCGGCATTTTCCACGATGTTAAGTTTAGCTGCGTCAATCAGGAAGTCCTCGCATATTGAGGCTCTTCTATGCATCCTGAACCAAGCCTCCTCGCTCGCCATATATAGTATCATGCCGTCACTGAAGGCTTCGTGTATTAAGTAACAGTCAGTTTCATCACTAATGGGTACTAAGTCAATATTATCAATACTTAAGTATTCCGCCAGATCCGTAAGTAGCCTAGAGTATTCACCTAGGTTAAAGGTGTTTATGAACTCAACCGCAATATCAATATCCCTACCAACCCCTTTCTTAACAATGGATCCAAAGAGAACAGCATAATAAACTCTATAATCACTCCATGGAAAAGCCCTTAAAGCATTCACTACTGACCTATTAATCATTATGCCTATGAAGTAAATTAGTGGCTTAATAAGCTTACTTTATAGATACTAAACTTCCCAAGCTCTAAAAACTGACAGTTCCTTGTCTCTAATGGTGAGGTTTACGCTTTCTCACAAGCCCTTAATTTCCTCTCGTTGGTTACGTTGTCTTCGAGTACTTACTCCTAGTGAAGGGGAGGAGTTTCACTAAGGGGTAAAAGCAGTTAGGGAGGTTAGCAAGTTTGCTAAGAGACAGATGCTAACTCACGGTGTTATTAAGGCATTAAGAATAGGATTTAACATCATCCTAATTAACCCAAAGGGCACCACGAACTCCAAGGAGCATGATAAGGTAATGAAGGAGAAGGGGGTTGATAGCCATACAGCCTTAGTCTACCTAATAGCGTTAAGGGGATTATAAGCAATAAGAATAACTAATAATTACAAAAAATGATATAGACGAAGTCCCTTAACTCTTTTGTGAGGCTTTTTCGGTCGTGGTTCCTAAGGTTAATAATGGTTTCCCTGCATAATTTATATACTTAAGATTACTATATATTATGCTTCATTATTTTAATGAAGTGATATTTATAAATGTCCTATTTGTAGTTTAATTATGGTGTTTTCTAAGAATCCTGTGGATATTGTTAGGGATAGGAAGTTTAACCCTGGTGAGGTTTCTGATGCGCTTAGATTAGCTATTATGGCTGAGCTTGACGCAATTAACCTATATTTGCAGTTATCTAGGTTAACTGATGATGAGAAGGTTAGGAGTGTTCTTGAGGATGTTGCCAAGGAGGAGAAGGCTCACTTTGGCGAATTTCTTACGCTACTTAAGTCGCTGGATCCTGAGCAGGCAGAGCAGGTTAAGGCTGGAGCTAAGGAGGTTGAGGAACGTACGGGTATTAAGGTGGTTAATTCCGATCCTCCTCAGCAGGATGTGGTTAGGTCATCTAACTTAAGTGAAGATGAGCTTAGGTACATTGAGGGTAAGGTTAAGGAAACCGCTGATGGTGCTAGGAGGTTAAGGAAGCACATACCCCTGTACCCTGTTGGTGCCGGGTATGATTCAGTAACGTTGGAGGAGGCTATTATTGATAAGGTTATCAGTAGCTCTAGGGTAATTTTACCGCTTAAGGAGTTAAGCATCATGTTCACGGTGCCTCAAAGGCAAGTGGAGTACGCTAGGATGCGTGGTGAACGTATTTACTCAGTGGCTGCTGATCAAGCAGCCATTAGGCTTGCTAACCAGGAGGATGCGGCAATACTAGGTGACTTACTGAACCACCCTAAGGTACGCAAACTCTCCATAACATCATGGGATACGGCAGGCTCAGCTGTTGATGAGGTTTCCAGAGCCGTTAACATGCTTATGGTGGATTCAATACCTGAACCATACGTATTATTCGTAAGCCCTGGTCGGTACACTAAGTTACTGAGTGTTGTTGAGAGGACTGGAGTTATGGAGTTAAGTAGGGTTAAGTCACTGGTTAAGGATGTGGTAATTATACCTCAGTTAACTGATGACACTGCTTTGCTAATGTCAGTGAACAGCTCAACAATAGACCTAGCCATAGGCGCGGATACAGCCATAATTTACCTAGGGCCTGAGAATGATGCCCATGCCTTTAGGCTCTGGGAAACCTTAGCTGTGAGAGTTAAGGATTCAAGAGGGTTGCTTATTCTTAAGCAATCACCGTGATTACCATTGAAAGGAACAGAATTTATAATTTCCCATGCCTTTTATTCGATAAATTAAGCAATTAGGTTAAGGATAAAGGCTGCGTCTTAGCTTATTAACCGTAAGCCGCCTTAATTCACTAATAATCCTATACACTGATGCTGGGCCCTCCATTGCGAATGCGGTCACTAAACCCACTAGATCAGCCCCAGCATTAATGCCCTTAACAACGTCAACACCCCGCATGAATCCCCCCAGACCTATTATGAGTCCTCCATAGCCCATAGCCCTAGTTAACTTAAGTAGCCTAATCACAATCTCCAGTAATGGCCTTCCACTTAATCCACCGTATCCTGCAGGTAGGTTTGATTTAATCCTAAGGGTGTTTGCTATAGTTAAGCCAAAGGGATTGTGATTAATTATGAGCTTAATTAACTTTACCTCATCATTAAGGTCCTTAAGTAACGGTGCCTTAACCACTACTTTATCATAACCCTTAAGCATGGTGAGTAGACTATTGAGCCTTTGATGCTCAATCCATGATCCACTATACGTTGGGCTACTTATGTTTACTTCAATGAAGTCTAGGCAATTAAAGAAGGGTGTTAAGGAGTCTATGGCTAGCTTAATCTCAATTTCATTGAAACCTGCAACGCTAACACCAAGTAACTTACTCTTCGGCCACCTACCGCATTCTTTATCCAGGATTCCCTTCAGGTAAGCCACCCCCATTGATGGTAACCCCATTGCATTAACCATAACTCCCAATTCAGGGTACCTCAACATCCTTGGCTTAGGGTTACCTGCCCTAGGCCTTAATGTTACTGAACCCACTGTGTGGAAGCCAATGGGTAGTTTAGCCATGAACCCCATGAGTAAGCCATCCTTATCCAATCCAGCACCAATACCTACTGGTGATTCTATGGTCCTATTAAGTATCCTTAACCTATACGGTAATCCACCACTTAGCATGGTTAGAATACCTGCTACGAGTCTAGCTGTGTGGGTCCTCAGGAGTAGGTGTGCTAAGTCGTGGGTTAAGTCTGGTGGTAGGTAGCTTAATGGCTGTTTAAGCATTGTTAATTCCCATGGCGTTGAATAAGTCATTGATGGTTAATATTGACCATGCCTTATACCCAGCCTTCCTAACTGCCTCAAGTCCACCCTCAAGCCTATCAACAATTACAGCAACCTCAACAACCCTTAACCCATTACCCTCAAGAACCCTTGCTGAGTCAAGTAGGGTACCACCTGTGGTTACCACATCATCAATGAGTAGGACACCTTCACCACCCTTGTAATATCCCTCAATCCTTCTTCCAGTACCATGACTCTTCTCAGTCCTCCTAACGTACAATGTACCCTTACCTAACCTGTAGGCTAGCATTGATGCCCAAGGTATGCTGCCACTTTCAATTCCAGCAATTAAATCAACACCACCCCCAATTCTTCGGGCTAGTTCCTCAACTATAGGCTTATAGACCTCTGGTATTGATATGCCAATCCTCATGTCAATGTAGTACTTACTCTTGGTACCACTTGATAGCGTGAAGTCACCGAACTTAACCACACCATACTTAATCAGTAGTCTCGCTAGGTCACTGCTCATTCACCTCTCACCCATTAATTGAGCATTAATATCATCAATCGTTAAGTATGTTCCACAGTATTGGCATTGGAGAATGGGTTGATCCAAGTGAAGCACCTTAAAGGCTGGTACAGCATCCTCCCTAGGCTGGTTAGTTATGCACTTAGGGTTCCTACACCTAACAACACCCTTAACTGTTTCAGGGAGTTTAACCTGAAACTTCTTAATAACAGAGTAATCCCTAATTATGTTTATTGTGGCTGTTGGCGCTATTAGGGATATTAGGTTTAGCTCATCATCGCTTAGTTCCTTACCCTCAATCTTAACAATATCCTTCCTTCCCATTCTACGGCTATCCACATTCATAACCAACGCAATCCTACCCTCCCCACCCCTCAGCCTAAGTACCCTAAGGACTATTAAGGCCCTGCCAGCCGGTATGTGGTCAATAACTATACCATCCCTAATCTTACTCACTATTAAGTCCCTTTCCTGAGCCTTACTGGACATCATTTCTTCGTGGTGCTGACGCTAATTAACTTTTCGTTTAAGAGGGAACTTTAAACAAACATTGTTAATTTTTAAGCCAATTAGCCTCTTAATAAATCATGCTGAAATAGGATTGCCGGTGATACCGTACTTCTTCTTCCACTCCTCAAATATCTGCTGCTCCTCGGGTGTTAATTGCCTAGTGATCCTATACCACTCATTCTTAGCCTTAGACTCAGCCGGAGCCTCACTACTCTTCCATATGCAGTTAACTGGGCAGACTGGGATGCATTCGAAGTCATCCTTACAGAAGTCCCAAATAAGCCTGGCCTTACCATTCTCGTTCAATTCAAGGGCATTGTATGGACAAACGGAGATGCATGCACCACAGCCGATGCAAGTATCCATATCAACCACAACCCTCTGGTACTTAGCCAGCTCAGGTCCCGTCACTGTGGACATACTTATCACTCTGGGGGTTACTTACGTGTAAATAACGTTTAGCCTATGGACCCCTAAGTGAACTAATCCATTGGAGTCCACGGTTCATTTATATTTAGTTGACTAATGCAACACCCACCTGCTATATAATGAGTTAAATATTTTCAAACAAATAACCCACACTAACTGAGTTGACTCTGCCGCATTACTCCTTAAGTCTCATTTACTGCAGTAGCACTACTTGAATGTACTTGTCTCCCCGTCTCTTAACCCTATACTTGTGCGTTGACCCATCCTTAAGGACAACTAACTCCCCTCTAATCCCCTTCTTAACGGCTCTCCAGCTTGTTGAGAAGTAGAATTCCCCCTCAGCATACTTGGATCTGGCTATTGGGTATGCTGCATTATTATATATTATAACGCCCACGCTCCACTCTGGAGCCTTCCTGGCAACCTCCTTAACATCCAATTCCCCTTCCTCTCCACCCTCCTCTTCCTCCTCATCCCTCTCTGGATGTTCCTCGTCTTCAGCCACCATTAAGTCTCACCTGGCTTATTTATAAAACATACGTCCACTTAAGCGAGAAGGATTTTTAACACCACCCTGGCTCTGTTGAATTATGAAGCTTAATGGTCAAAAACCCTGGGGTGATGGCGTTAATGTTGAGAACCTGTGGCAGTTAATTGAAAACAATACGCTAGCACTAGTTAAATGCGTACCAGATACTAGTGATATTAGGCAAGTTAATCCCCAGGAGTTTGAGTTCAAGATAATGGTTCGCATGGGTCCAGTTAGTGGAACCTTTAATTCAAGGGTTAAAATAGAGAGCATTGATAAGGCATCCGGGAGAGTCGCAATGACTCTGAACTCTAAGGGGCCTGGTGCAGTTATGAATGCTTCAATAACGGCTACCATAAGTCAAACAGGCGTATCCTACGATGCTGACGTCAACCTAAGCGGCTTACTTGCAGCTGTTGGGGAGAGGTTAATTAGGAATTACATTGATGGTAAGCTTAATGAGTTCCTAAACAATCTAGTTAAGCTAGCTAAGACTGGTCAATGCTAAGAGCCTACCTCCTCAGTCTTGGGTTTATTGCCTCATCTATCCCGTAGGCTAACTCTATGAGGCCAACCATGAATAATGTCACAAATATTGTTGGGAAGAGGAAGTACCATATTGCTGATGAGCCATAAGCTGCACCTAATGATAATGCATTATTAATCATGTAACCCCAGTTAGTTGGGTCAAAGGGAAGCAGGCCTAAGTAGTATAATCCAACCGCAGCGTAGAGTGAACCTTCCATGTTAAGAATTAGGTTAATCCAAACATAGGGTAATACTATTGGTAAAATCTCCCTAAGAAGAATGAAGCCCCACCCTAATCCAAGCACCTTAGAGACTTCAATATAGGGATACTCCTTGGATGCTAGTACCTGTGACCTAACGGACCTAGCTAACCCAGTCCAACCAGTTATACTTAAGACTCCAGCCAGTATGAGTGGGTTAGTTGTATGAACCATTACTGCTACTATCACAGTTATAAGTAGACTTGGTATGGTTAATAATGCGTCATTGAATAACATTATTATTGAATCAACAATACCTCCGAAGTATCCTGAAATTAACCCTACAATTAATCCAATTAATGTAGTGTATAATCCTGCTAAGAAACTTATCTCAATGATAAATGGTGCTCCATTGGCTATATCAATCAGAATTGGTTCACCTACGTTGTCTGTTCCGAACCAGTATATTGGTGGCCAGAGCCTAGGT
>NZ_JAGDXD010000008.1 GCF_023256255.1 Caldivirga sp.
TGTTGAAGCTAATGTAAATATTAATGGTGGGAGCATAAGTAGGAGCATCATACTTAATAATGCTGAACTTGAGCTTAATAGGGCTAGAGTGGTGGATAGCATAATTGGGCCGGGTTCTAGGATAAGGCTATTTAATGGGGTCAACAGGTTAATAATAGGTGAGGGTAACATTATAGAAAACATGTAGCATTTAACCCCACGGCGTATCCCTCCTAAAGAATTCATCATTAAGCAATGGCCTCCACCACCACTCATTCTCCAGGTACCAATTAATAGTCTTCCTCAAACCCTCCTCCCAACTAACCAATGGCCTCCAGCCCAGTGCTAGGACCTTATCACCCCTCATAATGTACCTCCTATCCTGGCCCGGCCTATCGCTTGTGAAGCGTATTAAATCCTCAGGCTTACTAAGAAGCCTTAACACGTCTTTAACAACCTGAAGGACACTCCTCTCATTGAAGCCCGGTACATTGTATACTTCGCCAAGTTTACCCTTATCGATTATCGTTAAAATGGCCCTGCAAGTGTCCTCAACGTATAGCCAATCCCTCCTCTGTGATCCATCACCATGGACTATGACTGGCAGGTTGTTTATAGCCCTAATTATTGTCCTTGGTATCAGTTTTTCAGGGTATTGGTAGGGGCCGTAATTATTGGATGGGCGAACTATGATGGTCTCAATGTTGTAGGTCCTGTGAAACGCCATTATTAATGCATCGCCGGCAACCTTAGTGGCTGAGTATGGGTTACTGGGCCTTAATACTGTATCCTCATTAGCAGGTTCCTTCCCCTCCATGTCACCATAGACTTCATCAGTAGAGGTGTGAATTAACCTAATCCCATACTCCTTAACAATCCTCAGTATAGTGTAAACAC
Source organism: Caldivirga sp. (assembly GCF_023256255.1). Lineage (NCBI taxonomy): Archaea > Thermoproteati > Thermoproteota > Thermoprotei > Thermoproteales > Thermoproteaceae > Caldivirga > Caldivirga sp. The sequence goes on from NZ_JAGDXD010000008.1 coordinate 877, forward strand.
CATGTATGTTTGTCTTAATGAAGGGTTCAGGATCCACTATACTCCTATCAACATGAGTCTCGGCGGCGAAGTTAACGATAACCTCAGGGTGAATCTTCCCCACAGTTTCCCTTAACTTGCCGTAATCAGTAATATCACCTTTAATGACCTCAACATCCTTAGGTAAATTCTCGTACCTACCAGCGTAAGTAAAGGCATCATAAACGAAAACCTCATTGCCTAAATCCCGTGAAAATCTAACGAAGTTACTACCAATGAATCCAGCCCCACCACTAACCAAAATCCTATATCTAGGCATCAACACTAATTAAACAGCTAGGTATAATAAGCTTAACCTGGTTAGTTAAAATGATTAATGACCATGCCTTAATATCCATTAACAAATTAAATATAGTATAAAGTATTTAATAAGTATAGACTCCTAAATAGCACAAACGTGGAATTTAATTAACATAGATTGCTGAAATTAAAATTGAATAGAAGGGATTTAGTTGAGTATAAGGTACTATGCAATGGTGTTAAGGTAGTTTATACTAAGTCCCAAGTTAAGGAGACTGCTGACTGAGACGGTAGGCATTTAACTGCTGAGTCTGCAGTTACTGCTGGGTCTGCAGTGCTCTTCGATCTTCATCCAAAGGAGTCTAGGAAGGAGCTTTTCGGTAGGGATTGGGAGGTCGACTACGTTAAGAGGCAGGTTAAGGCAGGTAACTGGGTTATTATAGGTGGGCAACGTGGGGTTGGTAAGACGAGCCTACTTAAGGTTGCGTTGAATGAATTATCCACCGAGGGGTTTAAGGTACTGTACATTAACATGAGGGGGATTAACACGCTTAGAGATCTTTTAGCAGTATTGATTAATAGGATTAACGAATCTAAGCTATCGATTAAGCTAAGTGCGTCACTTAACCTAGTGATGGGCTCCGTGGGTTTGACACTTAACAGAGGTTATAAGGTTGCCAATAGCCTACTTGAACTATTCCTATCTATTAAAGAACCTCTTGTACTGGGTTTAGATGAGGTTCAGGAGATTTCCAGGGTTAGTGGACAGTTCCTGAAGATACTTGGCAACGTGTTCTCAAGCAATCCAAGGGTCTCCTTCATATTCACAGGATCCTACATAGGTGTAGCTAGGGCCCTACTTAACCCAAGTCCAGACTCCCCACTCTATGGTAGACCACCAGTTGAAGTTAGGCTTAGGCCATTTAGTGATGAGTTGGCTAGGGAATTCCTGAGGAGTGGTTTTGAGGAGTTGGGGATATTGTTCAATAGGTTTGATGAAATTGTAGTCAGGTTGGATGGCGTCGTTGGTTGGCTTACATTGTTCGGAAATTACCATGGGGTTAGGGGCTTACCCTTTGAGGAAGCCTTAAAGTTAACCATGAGTGAGGGTGCTAAAATCATGGTTAGTGAGCTTCAGCACTTCCTTGAGGATAAGGTTAATAAGGCACTATACCTAGCCATACTATCATCACTAAAGGTAGCCAACAGGTGGAAGGATATTAAGTTCGCGGCCTCAGTGAAGTTAAGTAGGGAGGTTGGTGATAGGGAGTTGACCAATGCCCTAAACGCATTGGTAAGTTTTGGCTTCATAGAGAAGACCACTAAGGGTGAGTACAGGATAATGGACCCACTATTAAGCAATATAGACTATGATGAATTGACTAGAAGATACTCAGGAACAGCTCAATGAGCAACAGTACCGCTCCCATGCATACGGTTCCCAGTACAGTATTGTTGAACCAGCTTTGACCAGTTAAGGTGAACTATGTTTAATTTTTAGTTCATTTTTCTATTAAGTGAATGGTTAAGAGGATAATGTTACCTCTGGCCCCAAATCTGGAGGTTAAGTTCGTGGATAGGGAACCAGCCCTTAGGCTGGTTG
>NZ_JAGDXD010000009.1 GCF_023256255.1 Caldivirga sp.
CTTCTAGGCTACTTGGCCTAAACTCACTATCAATAATAGCAAACGACATAATGCCAGCTCTAATGCCTTGGATAGCTATAAACATAATGCTGAGCATTAACGGCGGATTTTATGGCGCAATGGGCCTAGCATTCCTAGGCATAGTACCATACACTAACATAAACTGGGGAGCAATACTAGGTAACGCGTTCTACCAGGAAGCAGCAATATTCACCGCTACGGGAACAATACCAGCAGTAATAATAACGGTAGTATCCATAATAGTATTAATGGGTTTCGTAATGTTCGCTAATGCATTAGGTAACGTGTTTGATCCAAGGTTACGCAGGGAAATTGAAGTTAAATTGGCCATGACGCAAAGGAGCAATTTAAACACCACAAGATAAGTTATCTAACCTGTTCGAATAAAACTTATTAATACGTATCAGCGCTGTTAATTATGGAACTCCAATTTTCAAGTAAAGTAAAGTCAATGGCGCTACTCACAATAGCGGTGATAACAATAGCTGCAGTAAGTTTGAGCATGCTTATTGTTAAACCAGCATCACAGCAGCAAATAGTAATAGCTAACCCATCAACATTACTCTATTCCCCAAACCTGCCACTTTGGAATCCAGTAGCCAGCCAAGGCAGTATGAATAAGTATTGGGGTCAAACCGTTGATGTATACGAATCATTAGCCATGTATAATGACTTAAATGGGCAATTCTACCCAGTTTTAGCGGAGAATTGGACATATATTCCTCAGAATAATACTTTTATAATATACTTAAGGAAGGGGCTCTACTGGTTTAATGGAACGGCCACAATACCCTTCACAGCATGGGATGTCTGGGCCAATATTATTCTTGAGGTTTTAACGTCAGGTCAATATTGGCCAGCCTTGAACAATAGCGATATTGGTGTTTTACTTAGGCAGGTTAGAGTTATTAATAATTATACATTAGAGTTGACTAACATGTCTACATGGGGTCCAACAATGGAGATATATATACTTAATCAAGCTAATGCAGTTGAGACACCTTACCCAGTTTGGAAACCAATCCTTGATGAATTACTTGCAATGAATTCAAGCCAAAGGGCAACATTTATTCAAAATAATTTAACCAGAATGAAGTTACCCTACTGGGGTATTTCACCCTGGTACTTAACATACATAAGCTCTACGTATATTCAGACATCCCTTGAACCAAGTAACCTATTGAGTGAGTGGAGTCAAATATTCCCCTACGCTACATGGAATTACTATAACCCATCCATAGTAGTCTACTATGTTGGTGGATCATCACAAGCGATAGCATCACTTGAATCAGGTTCAACAAACTATGCTGGCATGGCATTATCACCACAGCAGATTACTGCGCTTAAGTCAGCCGGCTTCTTCGTATTCTTATCGCCAGGTTACAATGACTTCGGAATATCAATTAATCCGTTAATTTACCCATGGAACATGACTCAAGTTAGGCAAGCCTTAGCGTATGTAATTAATAGGACTGAGGCAGTGCTAGCATGGGCCCCATTATATGTCCCTCAGTGGAATGGTGTTCCAACACCACCGTACACATTGTACACTTATCCAAAATCCGTATTAAGTGTGGTTTATAACTATACGGTAGATTGGAATAAGGCTGCTCAACTACTTCAATCAGTTGGTCTATATAAGAAGGGTAATCAGTGGTACCTACCAAATGGTACGCCATTAACCTTAGACATAGTGGTTCCCAATTATGCGCAGGACTGGATAACAATACTCACCGTTGTGGCAAATGAATTAACCCTATTTGGTATTCCAACACATATAATATCAATTGATGGGGCAACCTTCTGGGGTTCATACTTCTGGAGTGGTCAATGGACTGCTGCATCAATGTTTGTTGCGGCACCGATGACTGGCTACTATGGTACATGGCACTTCTACATGTGGCCCTGGTGGGTTATACCTCAGATAAACATGGTCCCCAACTGGTGGACAAGCCCATATGGCTGGTGGCCTTTCCAGTGGCCTAACGGTACTTGTACGCCAGTAACCCTATTTAATTATGAAGATGTAGTATGCGTTAACAGTACATTCGGTTACTTCAGCCCCTTCAACTGGACGCTTCACGGTACTAGGTACAGTGGACCAGGTACGCCAGAGTGGACATTATTGACTAAAGTATTGTTCGCTTGGTGGGAATATTATTTACCCGTATTGCCTATTGGCGCATCATTATCCGCAGTAATGGAGTTTAAGCAAGGCCTGGCTGATGTCAATTGGATACTGAACTGCTTACCAGTAACAACACAGCAAGTACTGCTAAATGGTGGTAGTGTAATAGATGGGTTACACGGCTTTTCACCAATATTGTTTGGTTCCTTCGCTCCTCCGGGTGTTGTTCCTCCTTTGGCTCAAGCTATTGCTAATGGTTCACTTTGGAGCAGGACACCTCAGTTCGCGGCCTTCATTGGTTTGCCGAGTCCTGATGCTTCTGTTCAACAGTGTGTTGCATCATACTTCCATATACCATACACCCCAGTGACAACCACTACTACCACTTCGACTACGACTAGTACTTCAACAAGCACCACTACGAGTACTACAACTACATCAACTAGTACTACAACGACCACTTCAACCACAACAACCACGACGACAACCACCACTACTGCCGTGACTACAGCCACCACCACAGTAACATCAACAAGCACAGCAGTAAGCACAGTAACATCAACAACCACGGCAGTATCAACAGTAACAGTCACAAAACCAGTAGTAAGCACAGCATTAATCGCCGGAATAATAGTAATAGTCATAGTAATAGCAGCAATAGCCGCCATTATAGCATTAAGAAGAAAATGAGACTCTAAGCTCCAAAGAGAGAGTTTAAACTTAATTTTATTTTTTACTTCTCAGGATTTATTTCCTCTCATTTCTTTGGATTCTGTAGAGATAGGTGGATTCATATTTCGATGGCTTCGCCTGTTGTTAATGTTACGTGGATGTTCCTCTCCTCTAAGTATTCACTAAGCCTTAGTGCATTTCTTGGGCTTGAGTGAACTATTAGTATGTTTGTTTCATCCTTGAAGTAATTAATGAAGTTAATCAATTCCTCTAGCCCACTATGCGCTGAGAAGTCGAACCAATACACTTTGGCGTTAACCCTAATCTCCTCATTATCAATCTTAGCCACACCCCTAGTTAAGAGTTCATAACCCGGTGAGTCTGGGGCTTGGTAACTGGGTAGTATTAGTGCATTTCTCCTATCACCCCCAAGTCTCTTCAGGTAGTAGACTGCTGCACCACCCTTAAGCATTCCAGCTGGTGTAATTATTATTGCCTGGTCCCTTAGTGCATTTCTCCTGTAGTAATTACCCATAATCTCACTACTGTACGTTAATGCCTTAACGTATAGGTTAGGGTCCCTGAGGAATTGAGGATACTTGCTTATTATCCTATTAGCTATCCTAGCCAAACCATCAACATATATTGGTACATCAGTGACATTATGCTTAATTAACGTAAGTAATAATTCCTGCGTCCTACCAATTGTGAAGCTTGGTATTAGGACTGAACCCCCCTCATCTAACGTTGTTTTGACTGCATTAATGAACTCCTCCTCAAGCACTTCCCTAGATGGATGCGTGCCGCCTGCGTATGTAGCCTCCATTACGACTAGGTCAATATCCCTGGGAACTGAGTTTAAGTCAGCCCCATTAAGTAGGTTACTTGGGGATAAGTTAAAGTCCCCCGTGAACAGTATTCTAGTTCCATCAATGTTTAGAAGCGTCATCATGCTGCCTGGGACGTGGCCTGCGTTCAGGAATGTTAATGAATCGCCGTTTAAGTTAATCGTATCATTGAAGTTAACTGGGTTAACTTTCCTTAAGGTATTCCTAACCTCCTCATCCTCATAAGGTAGGTAATAGCCGCTTAACTTAACAGTATCCTTAAACATTATCTCAGCCAACTCAGCGGTCAGGGGAGTTGCGTAGAGTGGTGGTGCTGCGCTAATGTATAATCCAGGCAATGCCCCGGAGTGATCCAGGTGAGCGTGGCTAAGCACTACAGCTGAAAGATCCCTCGGCCTAACGTGGAGAGGGAATACTGGCTTACCTTCATCATCAAAGTTAACCCCATAATCCAGCAGTACTGAGTTTCTTGAACCCTTAACTAAAATAGCCATCCTACCAACCTCACCACCGCCTCCGAGAACCTCAACAACAACCATTGGTTAAACCAACCCTTACATAAGTCAGAATACCGATAATTTTAAACTTTCGCTGCTTTCCACGGTTGAATCCTCATAGTACTCAGGCCATTAAATTAGTAATACATCATGAGTTATCAAACACATTGAGCACAGGATAGATCAAGGTCAATACAATGAATGATATTATTTACCTTAATTATGAAGTGTTTCCTAATCCATCTTCACAAGTTTCACGTTGCATCTACCTCTAGAGCGTAAGTTAACTAATGCCGTAAAGGCTTTAGCTGACATAATCCTTAAACCTTTCCATAGGCTTACCTGACTTAAAAATAGTTAATAGATGAATTAATCATTGAATTAAATTATTCGGCATTCATTTAGTTATTCACGCTCAAGCACCTGTACTTGTCTTGATATTTCCTGCAGCTTGCCTACTATGTCTTGAGGTGGTTTTGGCAGTAGAGGTTTCCTCGGATAGCCCACCCTCCATCCTGCATTATTCATCACGAATTTTAACCTCGTCGGCATGTCCGGCTGCATTATCACGAATCTAGCTATTGGTAATAATTCCTCATGTATGCTCCTGGCTGTTTCATAGTCAGCATTAGCCACAGCATTGAATAATCTAACGCTTGTTCTCGGCAATAGTGTATTTATTGCCGCTATTGAACCGCTTGAGCCCATTATGAAGGATGGGAAAAGCATGTCATCGAGTGCAGTAAGTATGGGTACGTTCCTTACCTTAACTAATAAATCAGCTAATACGTGGATATTCCCACCACTCTGCTTAATACCTACGATTACACCCTCCTTAGCTAATTTCTCAATAACATTAACGCTTACTACATTCCAGGGAACCACATTGTAGATAATGATTGGTAATTTAGTCTTTTCGTAAATCTCCTTGTAGAATACGTAATTGCCCTCATCACCAGCATTAAATAAGTAGTGTGGTGGTGTTATCATTAACGCATCAACGTTAAGATTCTTAATGCCTAAAGCCCTTTCAACAACCTGATGCACTGAATTAGTGATAATACCGGCAATCACTAGGAAGTTTCTCCTACCCCTAACTTCGATTGCAAGCTCAATGAGTCTCATAAATTCCCCATCACTTAAAGTATGACCCTCACCTGTGCTACCGCCAATGGCAATACCATTAACACCAACGTCAATGATTCTCTTAACCTCCTCACGAAAAAGATCATAGTCAACATTACCATCCTCGTCAAAGGGAGTAACAACAGGTGGAATAATTCCCCTGAATTTTTCCATATCCTCTAATGAAGATGAGGTAATTTTAATCTTTAGGTTATGAATTACTAAGCCTAATGCACCTCCTAGCATGTTCAATGAGTTCCCTGGCTATACCTAAGTCATCCTTCAGTACCACGCCCAGCGCTATATCATGGGCTATTGGGTAACACTTGCCTACTGCATTAATGGCTTCATGAATGTTCAACGCTATCACCTCAACGTTAGGTGGCATGTTGATGTTAAGTAGCCTTCTATGCGGGGGCTCGGTGAATTCAGCCACCACTAAGACATCTACGTCACTGTCTACATTGAAATCGCCCCTAGCATATGATCCCACTAGGAGGACCGTGCCATTAACCTCACCTGCAATGAGCTTAGCTAACTCAATGGCCCTATCCCTTAACCTCCTCCTCCACTCAATAATCTTCTCCATAAATCCTCAGTGAATACAATAATGTTATTCGCAGCATTAATAGCTGTTTCTGCGTCGCTTCTCGTAAAATACTCGTAAGGTATGCCATCACTCCAAGCATCAACATACCTAGTGGGCACGTAAAACTTATCGAGGAACTTACATAAGTCAATTATGTTTTCGGGAATATTTACGAGCTCGCTCAATTCAGCTATTAGGTGAGTTAATGAATGTCCCCTCGTTGGTTTGCCTATACCATATAGTATGGCCTTAATGGCGAATTCAGCCGCTTGATGCGCCTTAAAGCAAGCCCAGTTGAAGTCACCGAATTCTGCATCACGCCTAGCAGACTCCAGCGTCCTCTGAGCCATTGTAATCCATCTACCATACTCCTTTAAATCCATGAACCCTCACTAAGAGTACTCGCCGTATGCTTATATGCCTTCACATAGTGGTTCATTGGTTCTTAAGTTTTATGATCAAATACCTTTCAGAAGAAGTCATAAAAAGTTATAGTTTGGTTAAGGGCAAGTAAGGTAGAATAGAGTGAATTTCATGGAGTCTTAATTTAAATGATGAGTGATGAAATACCCTCTAGGGTGGAAAAGCGGAAAGGATGCTGATGCTACTTAAATTAACTATCCTATGGTATAAATAGGTGTTTAATCTAAGTTACACCAATGAGTGGGGTACTTTACCTTATTGGTGTTGGGCTTAGTCCAAGTCAGGTGACTCAGGAGGCAATTAATGTACTTAAGAATGCTGGCTCAGTGTTTGCTGAGGAGTATACGTCAATGTTTGAGCTTAATTTAGGTCAATTCCTAACAAGCCTAATAGGTAAACCTGTGATCATGTTGAGTAGGAGGGAACTTGAGGATGAGGGTGGTGAGGCCTTGATAAGGGCTGTTAAGGAACATGGTTCAGCAGCGTTGGTCACCATTGGTGATCCAATGCTTGCAACAACCCACTCCGCCTTATTAGCCAATGCGGCTCAAATGGGCATTAAGGTTAGGGTGATTAATGGAGTAAGCATAGTGTGTTCAGCCATTAGCCAGGCAGGCCTATCACCATATAAATTAGGCCCAGTTGCCACTGTGACTTATGAGAGGATGGGCGTCCTGAGTACTAGAGCCTATGAAGTCCTCTCAAGTAATTTAGGCAATGGACTACACACCCTACTACTCCTTGACATTAAGGATGATGGAGGGTTTATGGGTATTGATGATGCGGTTAATATAATGCTCAGGATTGAGAATGAAACAAAGCTAGGGGTAATTACAGGCGACTTAATTGCGGTGTTTGAGTCAAGGGTGGGTTGGGGGGATCAGGTAATAGTGGTAGGCCCCCTTATTAATCCACCTAATCTGAAGGCGCCAAGTGTAATAGTGGTGCCAGGTTTACTTAACCCAGTGGAGTGGGAGTTCCTTAAGATAGTCTACGGTGTCGGTGAGGAATTGCTTAAGAGGCATGTTAACCACGTTAAGTCACTTCTCAATAACCCACAATTCTCCTCAAGACTTCACTAATTCTCCTCAACCCTATATCCCAAACTAACCCAGCATCCTTACGCTCACCTGGGTCAATCATGAGCAGGTACATTACCTTCCCCTCCTTAAGCCTCAACTCAACATACCCCCTTCTCCTTAAGATTCCGTATAGCCTCAAAGTTGCGTCATCCTCATCATCAAAAACCATTCCTTCACTAAGACCTGGGAATACTAAAATACCAGCATCAGCATTATGCTCATACATGTATGCCATTACCTTAAACCGCCCAGCCGTAATGTAACTTAGGTTTGTTGAGAACTTACACTCAATCACTACACTACGCTTATTCTTCATGTATAAGTCAGGCTTACCCACAATGCTTTTAATCATCCTATCATTATCCTCACCAATTAACTCATCAATCCTTTCAACAATACCTACACTGAGCGGTTTATTAAACATGAGCATTACTGAATCCCCCACCTCCGGGTTTAGGAATAGTGATTGGGATGCTCTAAAATACCCCATTCTCCTTAATGCAGCCCTAACTAAGGCATACACCAGTATTTCGTATAGTCTCCAGGAGAGCATAATGAGTGCATCATTACCCCTTACTCTACGGTGGGAGGTAACGTATACTTCACCATGTAGATACTTGGTTAATAGTAGTGATTCATGGGCTATTTTAAGCCAGTTCGGTGCATTCTGCACTAATCTACCATACTCCTCACTCACATTAATCCTATTACCACTTTTAGGTAATAGGGCTACCTTTTGCCTTACGCGTCTCATTATTCTATTAAGCTTAACTAATCCCCTATTTAGCTCCACTACTAGTTCATTATCCTGGTTGACCATTGTCATTGGTTCAATAGTACGCTTCAATTCACTCCTTGTTGATTTAATGTTGTTAATGACCATGGTTGCAATCCCCCTAAGCACCATGTACTCCGGCGCCTTCCCACTAGGTACGTAGGTTATGTAGGAGTAAACGTTCATTGGGTACGTTGCAATCGTATGGGGTATGCTTAATGGGCCTAATGGGTCATTACCCTGATCAATCTTAAACTCCCTGTAAATCAACCTATCCCTGAGGGCTAGGTTAATAGAGTGGTTAAGCATGGTTAATGAGGCTAAGGAAATAATTAGCTTAACATATGCCTTAGTTAAATAATCAACCACCACACCATTACCTTGGCCGACTAGGTTCTTTATCACATCAACCGTATCCTCAATATTGGAGTACGATAAGTAGTACCTAGTTGCTAAGCGAACTAGATTCCTTAACCTCCTTCTCTCACGCATCATTTGAAACACCAACCCTACCCTTATTGAGGTAGTTGCCTAAGGCGTTATCTAAAGCACTGACTAACTTATGGTCTATTACGCCTAAGGATGACTTCAACGCCTCATTGAATTCCACGATAAGATTGTTGGGATTCAACACACCCATGCGCTTCATCTCCTTAATAATATTTATTGCATTAACCACCGCCCCAGTTGATATGCAGGCACGCCTACTTATGTTTGAGTTTTTCCTTAAAGTAGCTACGTAATCGATTACTTGGCTTACCTCATCGTCGGATAATTCACCTCTGAGTTCACTACTCAATGACTCAACATCAGTGGCATCCTGCGGGCACTTAATCTCAATAACCTGAAACCTCCTGGCTAATGCATTACCCACTAGGAACAGGTTTCTGACGTCAACTAGGTTCATTACTGCTATCACCCTTAATCTGCGTAATGGTTCATCACCATACTTCCTGTAGTATTCCAGGAATCTCCTGGATTCGTCATCAAGCTTACTACCCCAATTCTCAATTTCATTCACTAATTCATTCATCATTCTCCAGTCACTGGGGTTTGGTGACCTGAATATTGTGAAGAATTCCCCAAAGGCCTTATCAGCGTCAGCCCTATTTAACTCATCTATTATGAGGAAGAATAACCTATCCCTCTCAGCAGCCCTATTATAGGCCTTGATTAGGAAGCCTGAAATCCACTTAACTGTACCATTTTCAATGGTCTCACCCCCAATTACGTCCCTCCTAAACCATAGGGCGTTGGCGGTCTTAATCATGTAACCATCATCACCGGCCACAGTCCTTGCAAGTAACTCAGCAAGCGTTGTCTTACCCATACCAGGTGGGCCAATTAACATAACGTTACCTAGTAATGCACCTACAATGAACCTACGTAGGATGGCCTCATCAGTACCCTTAATCCTTTCTTTAATCTTCTCTAGCACATCGTTCACGTCGCTGATGGGTTGTAATGAAGCCTTAACCGTAGCCTTAAGTGGCTGCTCATAGAATCTAATCATTGCGTTAACCTCATCCTCAGTTAACACACTCTTAATTGCTTCCCAAATCCTCCTACTATTTTCATCTCTAAAGCAATTGTTGGTCTGGGGAACATAATTTACATTGTTCATTTTCAGTAGCTTAACGAGCCTTAATTCACCATGAATCTTCATTAATTCACCATTAACCTCATCATTGTATTCACCGTATTGTAGGATTCTTCTAATTACTTCGTCAATCCAAATCACCCTAATTCTCCATCTAACTAGCCAATGTCTATTTTCACTCTCCTTCCAATACCTGAAATTCCTATACACGTCGAAATTAATGTCGGTAACTAGGCCAAAACCCACATAACCCACACCATTAATGTAAAATAGGCCGATTAGTGGATGCGCATTACTCAGGTCCTTAATTTCAAACCTAGAGTTAAGTAACCCATTCCTATACTTATCCACTAACTGCTTAAAAGGTATCCCAGTGATATCATCAATGTTCCTTGATGAGCTTTGCAAGCTATCTCCCCATATCGTGTATCCCTCCTCGCCCTGCATTGAATACTTAAGTGACCAAAACCAGTGCTCGCCAGTACCTGGGAAAACGCATATATTGGGGGAGGAGTCTTCATTAAGGTTTCTTAACCAATTAAGTAATTTCCTTAAATCAGCTAATTCCGTGAAGGGTTCCCTATAGGTTAACCAATCCCCATACACTATATTAATGCTTGCCTAATACTTTAAAGGATATCGTTAAGGGAAACGCATTAATGAATCCCAATAATCTTAATGTAGATCTCAAGTTGGTGAAATTTTAGGGTTTGAATGCGCATTAAGGGCAAATCATAAGGTTTATAATGTAGTAATTCGTATAATCAATAGTGCAGTTACCTGATTCACTAATTAATGCGCTTAAAAGAAGAGGATTAGGTGTGGATTATGTTATTGATTTACTAGTAGCTAGCCTAACTAAATATTGACCCCTCTGATGCTGCTAGGGCTCATGCCGAATCAGCATTATACATGCTTAATGAAGGTGTGAGTTTTGCTGATAGGAATTATGTTGTTCAAGCCGGTGGGAAACTCTATAAGGCTGTTGAGGAGGCTATTAAGGCTTTAGCATTAGTTAAGGGTCTTAATGAGGCTAAGGAAGCATTAAGCAAGGGTAGGTGAACCGTAAGTCTACTGGATAAGACTGCGCGCAAATTAGGTGATACCACGTGGAGGGCTTGGGATGCTGCATACTTCCTACGCATAAATGGGTTCCATGAGGTTAGGATTGATATTGAGGATGTAAGGGCCAGGATACTTGTTCTGCAGGCTTTAATGAATGAGGTTAAGAATGTTTTTAATGCTTTATGACTCATACTACTCAGTAATAATCTTTATAAACATTATTCCGGTGAACTCATGTGGTTAGGAAAGTTAAGGATTACGTTGATGTGAGTAACCCGGAGGCACTTAGGTTACTTGAGGATATTGTAACTAAGTACGGCCTAGAGTCACAGATAATAAACATTACCCTGGATTACCTTAGGAGGTATAGTAAGGTTAAGCCTGAAGACGCTCAGGCTCTTATTAAGGAGTTAACGAGCAAGTATGGTTTAGCCAGGATTACTGCAATACAAGTGGTCAACATTATGCCCTCAACCCCTGAGGAGCTTCAGTCAATAATAAGTGTTGAGAAGAGACCCTTTAAGGAGGATGATCTTAAGGAAATCGTGGATCTCCTTAACTCCTACAGGGTTAAGTCAGGGTGATTAATGGTGGTTAGGAAGGAGGACTACGCCTATGTCCTAGACATAATACCCCCTGAGGAGGCTTTAATGAAGGAGGCTGAGATAATTAGGAGGGGTTTTCCAAGGAGGGATACTTACCTTCAGGTTATTGGGGAGGAGTACTTCACTCTCCTTGAGGTTACGCTTAAGCATGAGGCCACAGTGGAGGTTGGGGAGAGGGTTTACATTGGTAATGGTGTTAGGGATAAGGTGAATAAGATTGTTAGGAGACTTAAGTACGATGAATTAACACCCCAGGCTAAGCAGGAGCTTGAGGCTGTGGTGGAGAAGATTGTTAAGGCTAGGGAGAAGTTCTTCATCGACTGGGTTAATAAGGCTGGGCCATTAACCCTTAAGCTGCACAGCCTTGAGCTACTTAAGGGTATTGGTAAAAAGACCCTTAACCAAGTACTTGAGGAGAGGGTTAAGAAGCCCTTTGAGAGTTTTGAAGACTTCAAGAATAGGATAGGGATTAATGTGCAAAGACTTATTGTTGAGAGGATTATAAGGGAGATTCAGGGTAATGAGCAATACTACGTATTCACAGCCCCACCCCCACCATAGATACTTTAAAGCTAAGCACCCGTAGTAAAGCTCATGCTTAGTGAGTCCGATTTCAAGAATCCACCAACCTGGTTTAGGGGTGTACCCTTTTGGTCAATAAACGATAAGTTGAACAGTGATGAATTAGTTAGGCAATTGAGACTCCTCATTAATGGTGGATTTGGGGGTGGGTTCTTCCATGCCAGGGAGGGTCTACTAACCCCATTCCTAAGTGATGAGTGGTTTAATGCCCTTAAGGCAACCGTTGAGGCTGCTTCAAGGGAAGGCTGCTTCATTTGGCTTTACGATGAGGATAGGTGGCCCTCAGGCTTCGCTAGTGGTCATGTACCAGCCCTAGGGCCTGAGCATAGGGCTAAATCAATAGTCATGGTGATCAACGCCACGCCATTTAAGGGGAGTGACGTAATGGCTGTATTCAAGTGTGCCCCAGGGAATGGTTTAATTCCAAGGGAATGCTGGAGGATTAATGAAGGTAAGGCTGAGGACGGCTACCTCTACTTAAGCTTCATTAGGCATGTCGCCTCCCCAGGGGATCCATGGTACAGTGGCTTCAGTTACGTTGACTTACTTAATCCAAGTACCGTGGATAAGTTCATTGAAATAGCCTATAAGCCTCATGTGGAAGCCCTTAAGGAATACGTGGGTAAGGTTGTTCCCGGCATATTCACTGATGAACCTAACTTAACTTCATCAAGACCACCTTGGAGGGGTCGATTAACACTATTGAGGGGTGCCCCCTTCCCTCAATATGCGTTACCTTGGACTGACAATTTCCCTGAGTACTTCAGGAGGATTAACGGTTACGACATAGTTGATAAATTACCTGAATTATTCTTCAACATTGGTTCATACACTAAGACCAGGTATGATTACTGGAGGACCCTAACAATGCTCTTCATTGAGAGCTTCAGTAAGAGAATCTATGACTGGTGTAACGCCAATGGCCTCAGGTTCACTGGGCATTACCTAATGGAGGATACACTCCTCTCCCAACTGGTTGTTGGGGCTGTTATGCCCCATTACGAGTACATGCATGTCCCAGGTATGGACCACTTATGCTTAAGGACTTGGGAAATGTTCCTCACAGCTAAACAGGTTGCCAGTGTAGCCAATCAATTAGGTAAGGAGAGGGTTTTAAGTGAGACCTATGGTGCCACCGGTCATCACCCAACCTTCGAGGATAGGAAGTGGATTGGGGACTTCCTATACGCCCTAGGCATTAACTTACTGAACCATCACCTAGTACCCTACTCACTGAGGGGTAGGAGGAAGGCTGACTATGGGTTAACGATACACTGGAGTCAACCATGGTGGCCATATAATAAGGTTATTGAGGATTACTTCGCTAGGCTTAGCTATGTGCTTTCACAGGGGGTTAGGTTAGTGGATGTGTTAGTCCTGCATCCAATGGGTAGTGTTTGGGCAACCTATAGTCCAGTTAATGAGTCTGAGGCGGTTACAGTTAATGAAAAATTCATGGAGGTTCTCAGGGGGTTAGCTAGAATGCACGTGGACTTTGAACTTGGTGATGAAACAATAATGGCTAAGTACGGTAACGTAAGTGGGGGTGAATTAACCATAGGTAGGGCAAGGTATAGGGTAGTGGTGATACCACCCAGCTACACTATAGCTGCCAGTACCATTAATGTACTCAAGAGGTTTATTGATAATGGTGGGTTAGTGGTGGCTATTAAACCTATTCCAACAATGATTGATGGTGTTGAGTCACCTACCATTAATGATTTCCTCAGTAAGGTTAAGATTGTTGACAACGTAGGTAAGCTTAGTGAAATCCTAAAAAGCGTTGAAAGGAGCATTATAGTTAATAGCCCAAGCGATAAAGATGGTGAAGTATTAACTCATGTTAGGAGTGTTGGTGGTTCACTTATAGTCTTCATTGCTAATACAAGTAGGGTTAAGGATCATGAAGTTGAGGTTAGTTTTAAGGGTTCATTCAAGGTCGAGGACTGGGATCCCTTAACGGGCAGTATCAGTAACTACCCTGCTTCATTAAGGAATGGGTGGACATTGGTTAAAGTTACCCTTAATCCCGTTGGTTCAAGGCTACTTGTGCTTAAGCCTGGTGAGCCATTAATTGAAAGGAGCGTTAACTACGTTAAGGTTGGTGAAGTTAAGTTAAGCAGCGACTGGGTTACGCGTAGGCTTAACCCCAATATCCTCGTCTTGGATTATGCAAGAGTTAAGGTTGGGAGTAACTGGAGTGAACCAATGCCCATGCCTAAGGTTAAGGACACCATACTCAGCCTAGGCGTTGGCTCAGCCTACACAATTAGGTTTGAGGTTAATGCTGCTGAGAAGCCTCAGGGTAAGTTAAGCCTAGTTGTTGAGAGTGATAATTTAAGGAGGATCACAATCAATGGTCATGAATTAAACTTAAGTAAACCCACTGGGACTTGGCTTGACTGGAACTTCAAAACATATGATGTAACAGACTTAATTAAGGATGGGATTAACATCATTGAAGTAGAGGGGATTATTGGACTAGAACCTGACCTAGAGCCACTATACTTACTCGGTGAATTCGCAGTGGAGGCTAAGCCGAAGGGTCAATCAATAATTCACAGGGAGCAGCCG
This sequence comes from Caldivirga sp., assembly GCF_023256255.1. NCBI lineage: Archaea > Thermoproteati > Thermoproteota > Thermoprotei > Thermoproteales > Thermoproteaceae > Caldivirga > Caldivirga sp. The sequence goes on from NZ_JAGDXD010000009.1 coordinate 14,587, forward strand.
GTAACTAGCTTAGGTGACTTAACGAAACAGGGTTACCCATTCTATAGTGGTGCGGTTGAATTAACGAGATCAGTAAGAATAGTGAATGCTAGTGGGGGATTTGATAAAGTTGAGTTAATCCTCAGTTTTAATGCGGCATTAGCTATAGTATACGTGAATGGTGTTGAAGTTGCTAGGGTGATTCAAAGGAATAGCAGCGTGGATATAACTAAGCATGTTAGATATGGGGATAATGAAATCAAGGTGACCCTAATTGGAACACTAGGTAACACACTTGGGCCACTTCACAGAAAGGGTGACTTAAGTTGCGTTGGGCCTGAAACATTCTATATTGTTAATGAATCATGGACTGACGAATATGTACTAAGGCCCTTCGGTCTGGAGGATGCCAGGTTAACGCTCTACCGCATAGCGTAATTCATTAAGTAGTGAAGATTAGTTCCACATTAGGTTAGAATGTGAGGTAATTGTTTTAAGCACACCATTAATTAAGCTTAAACTGAGCTATGAGGGGTAGGGTTAAGTTAAGAATAGTAGTTAGGGGCATCGTGCAGGGGGTGGGCTTTAGATCATTCATTAGGCGTCATGCCACTGCACTTGGCCTAACAGGCTACGTTAGGAATCTACCTGATGGTGAATCCGTTGAGATAGTGGTAAGTGGCCCGGAGGATAGTGTGAATGAGTTAATAAGGCTTGCCAAGAAGGGTCCACCTGCGGCTGTTGTTGATAATGTGGAGGTGGAGCCCTATGAAGGTGCTGAGGATTTCGTGGACTTTTCAATAAGGTATGATTAAGTGGAACACAAGCATTACGTAAACCACGTAGCCTATTAAACCCAGTATGGCTACATCAGGGGTTAGTCTCCTCCTCACTATGTGGTAAATTATTATGATTGAAATGACTTCAACCATAATTACACTTACTAATGCACCTAATGTTAACCTCCAGTGAGTTAGAAGTAAGCCTAATGCTGGGTATATTGTGGAGTAAAGAACCTTCTCACCCACCAACGCCGCTACAGCCATGGTGTCCCTATTCTTAAGCACCCATATCACTGCAGTTATTGACTCAGGCAGGACAGTGGCCAACGGTACCACCACTATTGTTAACGATAATGCATCAATTGAAAGTAACCTAGCGGCCTCATCAATGGCGTGAACCATTAATCTTGAGCCAATTATTAAAGTAATAAGGGCTAAAACCACTTGAGTGAATGCTAATGCATGCCTATACCCATGTATGTTAACCACTAGAGATAAGTATGGTTCCTCGTAATCCTCAATAGCTAATCCTTGAAAGGAGTACATAATCTTTACGTAAATTATGTAAGTTAGGATTAGCAATAGCGCCACAGTCCACTTCACAATAACACTACTTATTAAAGCCGGTAGTAGTATGGTTGGGTAAAGCGCGGTGAAGAGTAGGTAAGGGATTATCAATTCCTTATTAACCTCAAGTACCACGTCATCTCTAGTTCCCAGGAACTTACCTATGAATACGAAGAGGAAGATTAATGGGAAAACTACCGTAGAAATCATGAAGGGTTCACCCATTACCGTCCCAATCCCAATATCCTGCCCAGATTCCCCACCATATAGGTAAAGCGCCACCGCGAACACAATTAACTCAGGCGTTGAGGTGAAGATAGGTGATATGATGGCTCCAACAAATGACTCACCGATCCTTGACCTCCCACCTATGTACTCTAAGGCATTAGTGAACAGTAAACCACCGGCAAATGTTAAGGCCACTCCAATAGTAATCCACGTAATTAAGACCATTATCCCCATTCATAAAGCAAATTACACAGCATTATTTAAATTAAACCTAAGAGTAAGGTTAAGGAAATTTAGTACTTAAGCCAAGTTAGTTAAAGCTAATTGCTTATTAGCAACGAATGCTTAAAGCCTTTTGGCATTATGACGCATTGCAAAATTCACTCCCAAATTACTGCAATCAAAAATGAAGTCAGCTAAGGTAGTTTCAGGGAGATTATGGCACTGGAATGATCTTAGTGCACTAATACATTAGTGGAAGCTTAGACAATTATTAAGATGATTTTCATTTTAATGATGAGGCGAGGGACTGTGGTTAAGATGACCCCTTATTACTCTCCTGCTTCTTCTCCTCCTCTTGAAGCTTCTGCAACTCCTCCTGGATCTCCTTTTCAATCTCCTCAATGGGTTTTGGTGGCGGTGTAGTTGCTAACGCGTATCCTATCCACGCCAGTATACCGAATACTGCTGCAACAGCTATGAAGCCTGTTAATTGAAGAATTAAACGCCACCATGGGGTGGCGAAGACTAGCCAACCGTAAGCCACTATTACCACCACGCCGACTACCATTAATGCAACACCTACTGTAGTGTCCTTACGCATTAGCGAATAGGAACTAGGCATTAATAAGTATTACTGTAGTAAGGTATATTTCCCCATTGATTAAGGGCCTATTGTGGTAATCTTAAGGTTCGTAACTAGGAATCAGCATAAGGTAAAGGAGGCTAGCTCAATACTTTCACAGTATGGTATTGGAATAATCATGGAGAATGCGATTAATAAGGTTGAAATACAGAGTGATAGTCTAGAGGAGATAGTTACTTATGCCCTTAGGTTAAATTGCGTTAATTGGCTTGTGGTTGAGGATGATGGCTTATTCGTGGATTCCCTCAATGGCTTCCCTGGGCCCTACTCAGAGTACGTTTACAGGACAATAGGGTTAAGGGGCTTATTGAGGCTTCTTCAGGGTTCAGTAAACAGGAGTGCGTACTTCAAGTCCGTTGTAGGCTTATGCATAAATAATGAGGTTAAGTTGTTTACAGGTATTGTTAAAGGTAGGTTAAGTGAGGAGCCGAGGGGTAGTGGTGGCTTTGGGTATGATCCAGTATTCATACCTGATGGTTATGATTTAACGTTTTCAGAAATGGGTGAGGAACTTAAGAATAAGCTATCGCATAGGTCACGGGCTTTCAATAACCTAGCCGGCTACTTAACTAGGATTACTGATTTAGGACAGGGGGCTTAACCAGAATATTCTTAACCCTAAAGGTTACACCACCGAACCATACGGGTACACCCTGCATTGGGTTACCTTTGCCGCAAGTGCCAGCATTGAAGGATAGGTCATTGGCAACAGCATCAACACTACTCCAAAGCGCCTTAGTGGTTAACTCAACATAAGGCATTAAAACTAATTCACCTAATTCACCGTTAGTAATCCTATACGCCTCTAATCCACCATACCTACCGAACCACCTCCTGTCATCAATATTCCATTCCTGGTAGGATACGAAGTATAGCCCATTCCTAGTTTCCCTAATTATCTCATCAGGCTTCCAGTCACCTGGAGCTAAGTAAGTGTTAGCCATTCTAGGTATTGGCTCCCTATTGAATTCACTTGCCCTGGCCGCGGCACTACTGCGTGCGCCAATGTATGATGCGTATTCCCTGTTCATTAGGAATTCATTAATGACGCCTTTATTAACGAGGATCCTTGGCCTAGCCTTAACCCCCTCCTCATCAACCAGGTAGTAACCGTAACTATTCGGTATTGTTGGGTCATCAATTATGGTAACGTACTCACTTCCAATCCTCAAATTCCCTAAATCACTGGGCTTCATGTATGATTCACCAGCCTCAGCTCCTTCCCTACCCATTATTCTATCTAATTCGCTAGGGTGCCCTATGGACTCATGGGTAAATATTCCGGCTAATTCAGGTGAGAAAACTATGTCCAGTTTCTCCTCGCTTTTAATTGGCTTTGCATTATCAATAATTTTAACTAGTGTTTCCGCGTTCCTCTTAGCATCATCCTCTATGCGGAGTGCCTTGATTAATTCCCAACCACCACTACCACCGTACTGTTCACTTCTTTGTTGACTAAGGCCCTTACTCGGGTCATGGGCCATAATCACCATGAATAATTCAAGCCTAGGAACCCTACTTTCCACTAAGACACCTTCACTGTTAACTATAGTTTTCCTAGTCTCCATCATGCTTAGGCTAAGCATCCTAACGGACAACCTCTTATCCACGCTAACCACCTTATCCAAGTCCACTAAGTACTTCACCGCATCCTCCATTTGAATATCACTAAGCCTAGTCTTCTCAACAACATCATATTTCAATGACATTAATTCACTGGGGGCTAGTGAAACCTCCCTACGCCTTAGTGTGGAGGCTGCCTTAGCCATTTTAAAGGCTGTTTCAGCAAGCTCAATTGATGGCCTTGGCCCTGAAGAAAAACCCCAGGCCCCTTTGTAAAGCACCCTAACTGAATACCCCTCCGTAGAGTCAGTTGACACCCTCTCCAGTACACCATTCCTAACCCTAACACTCCTCTCGGAATCAGCCTGGTACCTAACCTCAGCGTATGATGCACCTAAACTAAGGGCCTTATCTAAAAGTCCCCTTAACTCATCCTCCATAAGTTCAGTACGCAGTTGCGGCTTTTAATTATTCGTCCTCTTCAAACTACTTGAAATAACCATTATTCATAACTATGATGACTATTGCCGCGGCTTAAAGTACTGCATTAAAGCATGTTGAGTACACGCTGCTTAAGCTTATGTTTATAAAACCTGAAGAAATAACCACGGGGGATTTGTATTGCCACAGTTAACCTGAAGGTGGTCAGGGGGCCTCAGGAGAGGCCTAGGAGTAAGTGGGCCTCGTTCATTGAGTGGTTTAATAAGGTAATAATGGATGCTGAGGTATATGATTATAGGTATCCTGTTAAGGGAGCCTACATATGGAGACCATATGGCGTTGCAATTAGGCGTAGTGTTGAGGCGTTAATACGCCGCCTACATGATGAGACAGGGCATCAGGAAGTAATATTCCCCGTATTCATACCTTATGAATTCTTCTCAAAGGAGAGTGAGCACATTAGGGGTTTTGAGAATGAAGTATTCTGGGTTAGTAAGGGCACTAGTGGTGAGGAGCGTCTAGTGTTGAGGCCTACTAGTGAAACAGCCATGATGCCGATGTTTAAGCTTTGGATTAGGGACCACACGGATTTACCACTGAGGGTGTATCAAATAGCCAGCGTCTTCCGTGCAGAGACAAAGATGACTCACCCCATGATTAGGCTTAGGGAAATCTCAATGTTTAAGGAGGCCCACACAGCTCATGTTGATAGGGAGGATGCTGAAAGGCAGATTAAGGAGGCCGTAGGCATATATAGAAGGATTTTCGATGAATTATGCATACCGTATTTAATAAGCAGGAGACCTGAGTGGGATAAGTTTGCTGGTGCCGTTTACACAATAGCCTTCGACACCATAATGCCTGACGGTAAGACCATGCAAATAGGCACTGTTCATTACCTTGGTGAAAACTTCTCAAGGGTCTTTGACGTCAAGTACCTGGGTAAGGATGGGCAAATGCACTACGTCCACACCACTAGCTACGGTATATCCGAGAGGGTAATAGCATCATTATTGACTTTCCATGGTGATGACAGAGGATTACTACTACCCCCAAGGTACGCCCCAATTCAAGTAGTAGTGGTGCCAATAATGTATGGTGAGGATCAGGCAGTGTTAGAGTATGTTAAGAATGTGAGCAGTGAGTTACTTAACGCTAACGTGAGGGTTCACGTTGATGATAGGAGGGATAAGACGCCGGGTTGGAAGTTCTACTATTGGGAACTTAAGGGGATCCCCATTAGGCTAGAGGTGGGACCAAGTGACGTTAAGGATAATGTTGTCACGTTAACTAGGAGGGATACCTTCGAGAAGTACAATGTACCAAGGAATAATGTAGTTGAGGCCGTGAAGGATTTGATGAATGCGATAGAGGATAATATGCGTAAATCAGCGTGGGAGTGGTTGAGGAGCCGCGTTAAGAGGAGTAGTAGTGTAAGTGAGGCTAAGGCAATCCTTAATGAGGGTGGGGTGGTGGAAGTCCCATGGAGTGGTGATGATGAGTGCGGTAAAAGAATAATGGAACTCACCGAATCTGATGCATTAGGCATACCGCTTGACATTAACGATACCCCAAGTGACCTTCGTGACGCTGCCTGTGGTGATAAGAAGGCTGAGTATTGGCTTAGATTATCCAGGAGGTACTAGGCATTATTGTTAAACCAAAGTAGTTAATAAGGTAAGGTTCTGTTTCCACTTTCCTAGTCTTCAATCCCCATCCTTTACTGTGGGGGCATAAAGTATTCCTAAGTCTCATGAGGTCTCCTTCATCATTCTCTAAAATCTTGAGTTTAACTTCCCTCAATCTGAAGGATTGATGATTTAAAGTACAGTTATAAAGGGCGCTAGGGCTGTTGCTTTTGTGGTTAAGGGCTTGGAGCTGTTTGAAGTCCCAAGGCAAGTTGTTTTTGGGCCTAACGCCATAACTAAGGTTTCCGAGGTGCTTACTTACCTTGGATTAAGGAGGGGTCTCATCATAACAGGCCACATTCATAGTAGGCATATTGCTTCTAAGATTAGCGAGCAATGCGTCGACTGCCAAATAATTAGCGATGATGAAATTGAACTTAGCGATATGGTAAAGGGCATGGGCGCCTTCTCCGATGTAGACTTCATAGCTGGTGTAGGTGGAGGTAGGGTTATTGATGTTAGTAAGGTTATAGCTTATAGGCTTAGTAAGCATTTGATTTCAATTCCAACCGTGGCTAGCCATGATGGTATAGCGTCACCTTATATTTCATTCCTAATGCAGGATGATTTAAGTAAGCTAGGTATGGGTAAGGTTAAGAAAACCCCACTGGCAATAATAGTGGATACGGGCATAGTGGCTGAGGCACCTAGGGTATTCCTCCTCTCCGGCATTGGGGAATTATTGGGTAAGAAGGTGGCTTTAATGGATTGGAAACTTGGCCATAGGATTAGGGGAGAGGATTACAGTGAATCAGCAGCTATGTTAGCCTTATCAAGCCACATGATAATAATGAATAATGTAAATAAGTTGAAGAAGCATGGTGAAGAGGAAACCAGGATAGTGGTTAAGGCATTATTAGGCTGTGGAGTTGCAATGGCTATAGCGGGTAGTACAAGACCATGCAGTGGGTCTGAGCACCTCTTCAGTCATTCCCTAGACCTACTGGCTAGGGAACATGGAGTAAAGCAAGTGATGCATGGTATGCAGGTCGCATTAAGCTCAGTGGTTATGCTTTACCTACATGGGGCTAATTGGAGGAGGGTGATCAAAATAATGAAGGTACTTGGTTTACCAACAAGCTTTAGGGAACTTGGGTATGATAGGGAACTAGTAATTGAAGCACTCATGAATGCCCACAAGATTAGGCCTGACAGATACACTATACTCGGTTCGAACGGCCTAACTAGGGAGGCTGCTGAGGAGGCCTTGGAGCAGACGGGCGTAATCACGTAATTATTAGCTTGGTTTCTTTTAATCCTATTAGTGCTATTGAGTGGGCTGTATGCTTGTTGAAACTCTTCTTCTTTCATTACCTTATCATGCCCCTCAAAATTAGTAGCATTCTTCGGATTAATCAAGACTTGGTCTAGTAACATCTGAACACCAAAACGTCTTAGTAGTAATAACCTTACCCTTATTATTTATTGCTACAACACTCAACCCATCACTATTAGAATCAAAATCAGTAATCAAACCATAACCCCTCAGCTACCCTAGACCCCGATGTTTATGCTTCTTCCCTTACCTGCCTTACTCATGTTCACTATATCATTAACTGTTAGATTCGGGTAGTACCTCCTTATGAACCAGAAGGAGTTCACGATAGGGTAATTGTAGGTTCCATCATCCTCAGCTAGGTCTATTTCCCCAATCCTCCATAGGTATGTTAAATAGTTTGAGTATATTTTCCTAGCCTCCACCATCTCTAATGCTGCTGGGAATTCATTAGCAAATACTTGGCTAGCTAGGTTTAAGTCGGAGCTTAGCTTAATTAATATTCCATTACTTAAGCCTTGCTTAACCACTGGGCATACTGTTGATGCTGCGTACTTAACCTCAAAGTCTATTACCTTATTTAATCTATCAATGGAATACCTTATTATTCTTGGTAAGTATGGGTAAGCACGGCAGGTTAGAGGCTTATACTTATCATGAACCAGGCACTTATTGTTACTGAGGAATGGACACTTATTGTCATCATTAAGGAGCATTAGGTATGATAAAGCCAAGGTAACTTTATTATTTAAATCAACCACAGTATACCCAGTCTTAAACCTAACCTCAACCCCTAATTCCTCAGCTTCATCCTGTATTAAGTAAACCTCATGAGGTAGTACTGTTACTGGGCTTAACCTACAGCATAGGCCACAATTAGGTATACACTTAAACACAAACGACACTATGGATCACTTTTAAAGGGGAGTTTAAATAGGGTTTTTAACCCCTACTCCCTAGTGTAATGAATTACAACCTCCTTACCGCATTCACATAAGTACCATTTAACAGGCTTAAACCTTGGGGATTGCTCAATTTTCAACGAATCACCCTCTAGGAAGCTTGTGCCCTTACCCAGCATGAAGGGGGCTATTGTTAACCTAACCTCATCTATGAGGTTCTTGGTGAAGAATTGCCAGTAAACCACACCACCACCCTCCACTAGAACCTTCTTAATGCCTCTTTCAGCAAGCTTCCCAAGTAATACCTCAACATCAACCTGCTTATCGAATTCCATAACTTCCATTCCGGCTTTCCTGGCAAGCTCTATCTTAGCCCTTGGAGCCCTCTCAGTAACCGCGATTAGGACTGGTGCAGGTGAGCTTAGGAACTTTGACTCTAAGGGGACCCTGAAGGCGCCATCTATGAGCACTCTAAGTATCTGCTTACCAGTCTTAGGCGTGTATGTTCCATCAACATCAATCACAGTCTGAGCCCCCACTATTGTTGCATCAACCTCATCCCTAGCCTTAAATAGCCTCTCCAAGTCATACCTGCACGTGAACCTGCTCCTAACGTAGGGGTTAGCTATTTTTCCATCCATAGTTATTGACGCTATTGCAATTACATAGGGTTTCACATTCATCTTGATCTAGTAGGGTTAACAGCTTAAGCATTAAAATCTTATATTCATTTACTGCAGGTATTAGTACCAAGTAGCCTGTATAAAGACCATATAATACTCCAGTATTACTGGGCGCTTCAAGGACTGCTGGTATTGCCAGTAAATCCTCCTCACCATCAACAATAACAGTCACCCTATTACCAGAAAGTACATTGGCATAAGCACTCCTCAAAATGCTGAATGACTCGTAGACCAATGTGCTCCTCTCATTCTTAACCCTATACACTATACCGTCAATATCACTATGCTGAACAACCGTGCCCCTCCTTGTGTTTAGATCAATAATCCTTAAGTCAGGTCTTCTCCAGTAGGTGGTGACATTAAATGAAACCACATCACCAACAGTGGCTATTACACTTAATTTAAGGTCATTGAACAATTCCTTAGCAATCATTATTGAATCCGGGGGATCCCTAGGTATAGATATTGCGAAGGGTAATGCCATTAACGCCCTCGCGCGTTTACTTCTGAGAACTAACCTAGGGCAATTGGCTTTACTCATATTGATGATTCCACGTACATTAAGCACCCTATAAGCTTTACTCCCTAGTATTTTCCGCAGCCGCTAAATGAAATAGTTAAGTTCATGGCTAAATTAAAAGGAATAGCTCAAGAGTAAACTGACCTCCTCCCCGCCCTTAAGGGCGGGGGTTCCCCGAGGTCTTGGGGGTTACACCCCTTTACGGGTGCTACTCTGTTATGGTCTACAATAAACGATGATGGTTTTTTAATTGTTGAAACTATTATACCTACAGCCTTCTTCATTATATTTAATGCGCCGTTTAAGTCGCTGTGTAGCTTATGTCCTTCAGGACAGTTAATTATACCTCTAGGATATCTCTTTACCTCAACGTTATGATAGGCGCAGAATTTAGAAGTGTTGTATTCGACAACCTCAAACACTTTCATGCCGTATTCCTGTGCCTTAAGTTCGATAACATCCATTAATTTGCGATAAGACCACATATTTACCGTAAACTTGTTACCCTTCTCTTGTGTAATATTGTAAGGATAGCCTAAGTAGATAGTTGAAACACCAAGTTCGTGAAGTGTCTTAATTAAGTGAGATGCCAGGTTTCTGTATAAGTGAAGTAATCTCCTAGTTAGTTTCTTAAATAATCTTCTTTTCTCTCTTAATAATTCCTCGTATGCTCCATATTCACCTAAGTTTTTAACTCTGTCAGCTAACGATTGAATCTTACTTATCTTCTTTTGGAAGTAGAAGTAGTCTTCTTTTGCTCTAATACCCTTGTAAAGCAACCATGTGCCATCATTAACTACGACACTCGCTAGGTTATTAATACCCAAATCTATTGAAGCTATTTTATTTCCCTTTGGGGATTCAACTTGTATACTCCTCCTTTCACCGTGTATAATATATTTTGACTTCTTTCCATTTCTAGTTTCTTCTACACCAACCTCAACTGGTATGTGGGCATACCATTTGTTCGTATCTTCGTCGTAAATTATTTCTAACCTTCCTTGTTTACCGTACCATTTCAACCTACCTACGAACTCTATTTCCATATTAAAGTCCTTGAGAATTAGTAGATGTCTCTGTTCGTCTACTTCATAACGGTCTTGTCTTACTACTAGAATTAGTTTCCTTCTACCTATTTCTCTATCCTTCCAATATCCAGGTGGGGATACTTTCTTCATATGCGGAGGCAGTTTTCCTTGCTTCTTCAACTTTAGCAAGAAAAAGAATGAGTTCCATGCCTCGTTGTTCTTTTGAAGTACTGCTTGTGCATTAACACCTAGTTTGGTTTTGTACTTCTCATAATACTTATTCCACGTTCCCCTAAAATCTACTTCTTCACCACGGAAGAATTGCCTTCTCCTCTCATAATTAATCTCATTGAATAATTTCGCCGAGATGTCTGCTAACTTTCTCAACTTCCTTTCCTGAAAACCGTTTGGTAGAAGACGTACCACATTTGTCCTTTTATTTGAGAACTCGACTTCGTAGGCACCCTCCTCTGGTATTGCGGGAGTAAGAGTCGGCTCCCGCTCCTCATCCTTAAGGAGTTGACCAGAGGAGGGTGCCACGAGAGAAAATTGGGGTTTTTAATATTTAAGCTTTTACCCCGCCCCCTAGAAGGGGCGAGGTTTGTCGTTCGTTTTATCATGCGAAATCTACTGAGAGATTTCGTCCCTTTGGGTTTAGAGATGAGTTTTAAACCCCTTGAATGTTTTCGTTTCAGCATTAAGGTTGGGCTTAATGGGTAATGAGCCATGCATCATTATGTATTCATGGTAGGAATAGGCAATAATGTTAACCCTTTAAGGAGCATTTAAGCCATGAAAGAAAAACCCCAGTGAAGCTAACCCCCGCTCATTAAGGCAGGAAGCAGTCAGCATGGTAAGGCACTGTAGTTATAGGTTAGGAAACTTTTATACGTTCAGAGGTGTAGGTATGCTTAATGAATGTGAAGGACTTGCTCTCAGAGAGGACTAACCACATGAAGGCCAGTGACATAAGGGAGCTCCTTAAATGGGCTACAGCCGACGTAATATCCTTTGGCGGCGGCTTACCAGACTTATCTCAATTACCCCTCAATGAGTATTCTGAAGTAGCCAAGTATGTTGTGAACAATTACGGCTTAAGGGCTCTTCAATACGGTAAGACTGAGGGTGTTGATGAGCTTAAGGATGAGTTAGCTAAGTTCATGGCTAAGCAGGGCATTAAGACTGATGCCTCATTAATACTACCCACAGTGGGTAGCCAAGAGGCCCTCGAGCTCATGGCGAGGGTCTTCATAGATCCAGGTGACGTAATATTAACCGAGAAGCCAACTTACCTTGCCGCCTTACAGGCCTTTAGGGTTTATAGGGCTAGAATAATCGGTGTCGACATGGATAATGATGGTTTAATAATTGATAAACTTGAGGACACCATTAAGAGACTTAAGAGTGATGGAGCTAAGATAAAGTTCATATACACTATACCCATTTGCCAAAACCCCACTGGTGTAATGATGAGTCTTGATAGGAGGAAGGCATTGCTTGAATTAGCCAGTAAGTATGATTTAATGGTTCTTGAGGATAACCCATACAGTTACTTCACCTTTGACCCTGTTGATACAACACCCCTGAAGGCCCTTGATAAGGAGGATAGGGTTGTGTACACTTCAACCTTCAGTAAGATAATAGCCCCAGGCATTAGGTTAGGTTGGGTTGCAGCCAACCAGGATGTAGTGAATTGGTTATCCATAGCTAAGCAAGCAATGAACCTACATACCCCAACCCTGAGTCAATACATAGCCTATGAATTATTGAGGAGAGGCATAGTGGATAGGTACATATCTAAGATAAAGGAGACGTATAAGGTTAAGAGAGACGCAATGCTGGATGCATTATCTAAATACATGCCAAGGGGTGTTTCATGGACTAAGCCCAGTGGGGGAATGTTCATATGGGTTACCATCCCCGGTAATGTTAAGACTGAGGATATGCTTAACTTAGCAATAAGGAAGTACAAGGTTGCATACGTGCCAGGTAAATCCTTCTATCCTGATGAGGATGTACATAATGATATGAGGCTAAACTTCACATACCCATCAGTAGACCAGATATATGATGGTGTTAGAAGGCTAGCACTAGCCATAGAGGAGTATAGGGGAGGATGAAGGCACAATTACTCATTAAACCCAGTATTTCAATACCTCCAACCTATAGATTCAAATCCTAATGGCGTAACGCTAAATTAATACTTAACGTCTCGACATTAAGCATACATTTAATGTACCTAAAAATTCTGATGTTAAGGTGAAGTTATGCAGGTATTCTAAGCTCATTAGTGGAATGGCGCAATTGCGGGAAATTAGAGGGGTTATTAACTTGATTATTTTTCTCTTAAGGTAATGCAGTAAAAAATTAAAAGAACACAGTCTTGAAGGTTTAAGGAAGGGCCCGTAGTCTAGCTTGGTTAGGATGCCCGCCTCACGGGTGCTGTATCTGGGAACGCGGGAGATCCCGGGTTCGAGTCCCGGCGGGCCCACTTTGTAATAATGTTTCCATAATGTTTTTAAGTTACTTAACCTTACCTTACTGTGCCTCACGGTGTCTTATCTAGGTTACTTAATCCCTTCATTAAGGGTGAGGTAGAGTTATTTAGCGAGCTTAGTGGGCATGCTAGGTTAACGCTTAAGGCCTTAGACATTATTGAGGGTGCATTAAGGAGTGGTGATTTTATTAAGGTCAAGGAGGCTGAGGTTGAGGTTAGTGTACTTGAGAATCAGGGTGATGAAATTAGTAGGATGCTTTCCCAGGAGGTTTCAACCGGTGCAATAGCTACCCCTATAATGGGTGATGTGGAGATACTCATAGGTAAGGTTGATGATATCTTAGATAGGGTTCACATACTCTCCAGGGAGGTTAGGAGGGCTATGAGTATTTGCGTTAGCCCTGAAGTTAAGAAGGTTCTCTCAGAGGATGTTGTTGAACTCCTAATGGTTGATAGGAGGGGTGTGGAGGAGTTCATTAATCTGGCATCTACAATAGCCAGTGGTGGGGATTGGAATAAGATAAGGAGTCATGTTTTAATAATAAGCAAATTAGAGGATGAGGTTGATGAAGCTAAGGATAGGCTTGTTGATAAGCTTTATGAACTTGCCAAGGAGGTTTCATACATTGAGTTCATGAGTCTACTCCACATAGTCTTCACGCTTGATGACATAATTGACATAACCAAGGATGCGGCGTACTTAACTTCCACAATATTAATGAGCCTAGGTGCTTAATTAATGATAACTGAGGTTGCCTTAGCCCTAATACTAGCTTTAACCTTCCTAGTATCATCCAATAACTTATCCCTAGTGGCCGGAATGGCAGTGGGCAGTAGATTGCTTAGACCTGGGGTAGCGATGATGATTGCCCTAGCTGGATACATAGTGGGCTTACTGGCCCAGGGAAGTGAAATGAGAGGCTATGGTGTAGCACCAGAGGGTTTACTAATACTTTCCCTAATTGGGGTCCTGGTGTTCACAATTGGTGAGGCGGCTAGAATACCAATGTCAATAACTAACTCACTCTACATGTCGTGGTCAGCCCTAGTGCTTTATAAGGATGGATTACTACCTGTTAATTTTCCGATAGTACTGTCTTCATGGTTCATAATACCCATATTACTAGCCCTGGCAGCCTACCTACTGTACCCATCATTAGTTAGGTTAACAGCTGCATCAAACCCCATTAGGAGGCTCTCCCTATATAGGTTAATCATGATTCTAACAGTGTTTCTAGTGGGCTTCTCCTTCGGTGCTAATAATCTCGGCCTAGTGTGGAGTATGCTTAGCTTCAGTAGAGTTGGCCTGGTTGGGGTAATCTTCGCCTCAACCCTAGGTGTGGTTGCAACCGGTAGAAGAACGCTCGGTCAATTCAGTAGAGGCATGTTTACACCACCCCCAGTGTCGAGTAGTGTGACTCAGTTATTATCCTTCACGGCCCTTGAGTTAAGTACAGTATTCGCAATCCCAATCTCCCTTACGCTCTGTACAGTTGGTTCACTCCTAGGCATATCCATGGCTAGGGGCATGAGGATCATTAACACGCAGTACCTTAGGTTAATCCTAATAGGTTACGCATCAACAATGATAATAGCCTTCACCGGGGCATTATTGGTTGTTAGGTTAATTTGATGGGCAACTAATACCCTTTATCTTCTCCTTAAGCGTATTTATTGGGTCTGTCCTAACGGGGTCAATGCCGTATAGTTCAGCTAACTTAATGCTAACTAAGCCAAGGAGCATTGAACCATAAACCTCTTGGCTGAGTCTACTCGAGCCCTTTAATTCAATAACCTCAACATCACTTGAGTAACTCCTCACAACCTCCTCCACAGCCCTCATTAAGTAATCATGAACATCATCAGTCCTCCCCCTTATTATAATGTACTTAACAGGGTGCTTGAGCATTACTGCAACTATGTCATTATGGTCAGCCTCAGGCACAACAGCAACCACGGCAGGGGTCTTAGCGTTCTCATTAAGGTCATTCTTAAACCTATACGCCACAGCCTGCAGCCCAAGGGGTACGAAGATCATGGGAACATGCCCCCTTATGAAGGAAGCTAACCTACCTGGTAACTCACTCTTCAACGCGTCTTCCTGGATCTTAATGCTCTCGTCAATTTCAGGTATACTTAAGTAATGGCTCAACACCCCAAGCACTGCATATAGGAGGTTAGGTAACCCAAACCTGGGGGCTATGGCTTTAGGAACCTTAACCACAGGGGCACCCCTACCCTCAAGTTCTGAGGCCAATCTACCGCCAGTAGTAACGCCCACTACTGGTATTCCTCTCTTCAATGCATCTAATGCACCGCATATTGTTTCCAGGGTTTCACCGGAGTAGCTTACAGCAATCACGAGTGACCTTGAGTCAACCCATTTAGGTATGTTGAAATCCTTGTGTACAATAATGTTGTAGCTCCACAGGGAGTCCCTTACAATATCACCCACTATGCCGGATCCACCCATTCCAGTAATGACTACGCTAGTTGGCTCGAAATCATACCTAATTGACCCAACCCTAAGGGATCTTGGGTTTAATTCCTTACCCAGTTTAAAGGACTCCAGCGATAACTTAGGCCAATCCTCATAACCGTACAGCATTATAAACCTCCAGTTTACTTGATTTAAATGCTTTAAGTCACATCATTACCGTTATTTACCTTGAAAACAACCTAAGTAAGGGTTCACTTCCATGTTATGACCTCCACTGAGAAGTACGCCAGTATGCCTATTATCACTACGGTTAATGCCGAGATTACTGCACCAACTTGGAATGCGTACATTGATGGTACTGTGACTAAGAGTGGTACTTTATCCCCCGGCAGTATACCCATAAGCACCAGTGATGTGAACGTTGACTCCAGTGAACCAGCCACAGCGGGGCCAAGGGTGCCGCCTAGGTTTCTGAATACTGAGTTCATGGCTGTTGAAACCCCCATTACCTGTGGTTCCACCGAGAACACTAGTATGTTTATGAGGGACACGTTCATTGCTGCTACCCCAGCCATGGCTAATGTTGTTGATGTTATTAATGCCGGTAAACCCAAGGGAGCCACTGCTGCCGTTATTAGGCTAAACAATGCGGCTAATCCAGCCCCAGTCATGAGCATTCTCTTAGCGCCTATCCTAGTTATTAAGATACCTGCCACTGGCGCTACTATTAACTGAGCCACAGCCATGGGTATTGCGTATAGGCCAGTGTCGAAGATTGATAGGTTAAAGCCAACAGGCTTAGGTTCCTCAAGAAGTATTATTAGGCTTTGCTCAAATAGGAAGAGACCGAAGCCAGCAACCATTGCCGCTAAATTAGCGATTAATACATTCCTCCTAGCTAATAATGATAAGTTAATCAACGGTTGCTCCCTACCCCTCTCTATAGTTATGAATATCCCTATGAATAGGAGAGCCACCAGGAAGGTTACTATTGTATCTGGGTTAGTCCAACCCCATATGGGTGCCTCAGTTAACCCATAGACCACTAGGCCTAACCCAGCCCCAAGAACTATAGCGCCAGGTAAATCAACCTTAGCACTAGGGTTTCTGTACCTTGACTCCCTTATCCTGGTCACTATTAGGTACGCTACAAGTAGTACAAAGGGTATGGCAGTGTGGTATGTTGTCCTCCAGCCAAAGTACTGGCTTATGTACGCACCCAGAGGTAACGCCACTGCAGCACCAATACCAAAGGCCGCACTCACTAGACCCTGCGCCCTGGGTATTAATTCCCTTGGGAACTCCTCCCTAATTAGGCTGAAGGCTAACGCAAACATGGTTACTCCAATACCTTGAATACCCCTGAAGGCTATTAGGTATGTGAAACTAGGCGATACGCTGGTTAATGTGACTGCCACAGCATATATTATAACCACCGCTGAAAGCACCTTCTTCTTACCGTAAATGTCACCAAGTCTACCAACTATTGGCAGTAGAACTGTACCAGAGAGTAAGTATGCTGAGAGTACCCAGCTCACTTGGCTTGATGTCACCCCAAACTCCCTCTCTATCTCCGTTAATGATGGTATTAACATGCCTTCCACGTACATTACTATTACCGCTAATGCAGCAAGTATGATCATTGCCCTGTAGGCGTACTTAAGATCATACTCAGCGTTGCTGATTAGCATAATGCAGCGATATCGGTAAGCCCTTTATAAACCATTCCACTTAAGCAAAAACCAATAAATAATTAAGGCGTGTGAGTCCAGTGGGTGCATTAAGTTTGAGGAGAAGCATAGTGCTAGATCCTCTTGAGTTCAAATTATCCAGGGCAGTTTACATTAGGGCAATGAGTGGCTTAGGCTTAAACTTCAGTAATGACGCAAAGGCAGCGGAGTTAGCGGGTGATTACTGCAGTAGTGACCCGGATCAATTATGGTCATTGAACTGGGAGACGGTAACAATCTACATGCCTCCTTACACAGGTAACCCTAATCCACGTGGATTAATAATAGCTGTTGAGGGTTTTACACTACGTAAACTATTAGGCGATGGTGTGGTCCCTGATATAGTGGTTACCGACTTTGACTATGAACCAGATAATGTAATGGGATTTAATGGTATCGTTATTGGGCATGCCCATGGCGATAACCTAGACGCTTACATCAAGTATGCGAAGCATGTGTCTAGATTAATACCAAGTGTTCAAGTTTGGCCCAGTAACTGTTCAATTTTAATACCAGGCTTCACCGACGGGGATAGGGCGGTCTACCTAGCTACCTACATGGGTTCACGGCAAATTATAGTAAGGGGGTTCAATCCTGATGCGCAAATTAAGAGGAGTGATGAAGTTAAGAAGACTAAGCTTAAGCTAGCGGAGTATTTCATTGGTAGGGCAAGTAGGTTAACTAACATTAGCATTAGTAAGTACTAATGGTAATGCCTAGAGAATCCTAATAACTTATAAATCGTGAGGCATTTAATCCAGGTGCATAGGGATTTATCAGAATGCATCACTGTAGTTATTCCAGCAAAGAATGAGGAGAAGGGGCTTGAATTCACGTTAAAGGAGCTAAGCGAACTAGGGTTCAATGATGTAATAGTTGTTGATGGTCACTCCACTGATAACACTGTTAACGTTGCGAGGAAATACGGTGCACTAGTCATTGAGCAGCCGGGGGATGGGAAGGCTGACGCAGTGTATTATGGTTTAAGACTGGTTAAGAAGCCGTATGTCTTAATAATTGATGGCGATGGTACTTACGATCCGTCTTACATCCGACCAATGGTAACTAAGGCAATTAATGATGACTTAGATGAAGTGCTTGGAGCAAGGACTTGGGGTAGGGAGAATATTCCATTAATTAATAGATTCGGTAACAGGATACTTACATCATTGTTTAACGTAATGTTTGGAACAACCCTATCAGATGTATTAACAGGCATGTACCTACTAAGGACAAGTATGGCTAAGGCCATAATACCCTCAACCAGGGGATTCAGCGTAGAGGTTGATATTGCATCACAGGTTGCATCCATGGGTAAGATTGGCGAAGTTCCCGTTAAGTACCGTAAGAGAATTGGGGATCCTAAATTAAGGTGGACTCATGGCATAAGCATAGGTATAGACATAATTAGGCTAATGGCAAGGTTTAACCCCCTACTCATACTTGCATTACTAGCAAGCCTACTCGTGGTTCCAGGGATAGTGTTAACAGTATATGTGGCATCGCAGTTAATTGTTAATCATGTTAACCACTTCATATGGGGTATCATAGCCTTTCAACTAGACACCACAGGCCTACTTGGGATCTTGATCTCATTAACCACATTAATGATTAAGAGAATGGAGTATAGGCTTATTAGATTATTCACTAAGAGGGAGACTGAGTGTACGCCAGTATGATTAATACCCTAATCCTCATTATGCGGCTTAAGATTAAGGATAGTTGATTCCTGTTTATTTTATCGCCTTAGTTAAGGTTATCATTGTTTTACGGTTGGTCTACCCACAGCCATGTAAATGACACCAGGCGGTGGGCTTCTCCAATCCTTAATCATATGCCTTGAGTCCACTATAGCAATCCTACTTAGGCCTGTTAATTGAATTATCCTAGTCAGTGTTAACTCACCGTAATCACTATGGTCAGTTGCTATTACCACTACGTTAGCTCCCTTTAACGCATCCTCAATACTGTTAGTTAACCTAACTCCCCACTCCTCAAGGGTCTTATCGAATTTAACATAAGGGTCGTGGACAATAACGTTCATTGTGTTCCTCAGGTAATTAATTATATCGTAGGATGGGCTAAGCCTAGTGTCATCAACATTACCCCTAAAGGCTAAGCCCAGTACAGCCACCTTAGGTCTACTAACCCCCAGTTCATTTGCGGCAATCCTAATCAACTCAGCCACATAAGCAGGCGCATACTCATTAATTCCCCTAGCCGTTTGAGTGAGCCTCATGTTGAAGCCAATCTTCTCAGCTGCATACATTAGGAAGTAGGGGTAAACTGGTATGCATGATCCACCAACCCCAGGGCCAGGCTTATGAAGATTAGAGTAGGGTTGACTATTGGCTGCCTCCCTAATTTCATCGAAGTCTAACCCAAGTAACCTAGCTAATTGAGCAAGTTCATTGGCTAAGGCTATATTAACATCTCTATAAGCTCCCTCGGCAAGCTTCTCGAACTCGGCAGCCGTTGGGTTAGATAACACTAAGGTGCCCTTCTTAGCTATGGCGCCATATAGCGTAGATGCCACTCTACTGCTAATGGGTCCAACGCCACCAATCACCTTAGGGTAACGCTCCTCAATATCAGCTATAGCCCTACCAACGTATATGCGTTCAGGTGAATAAGCCAGCGCATAATCCTTCTCAACCTTTAAACCACTCACCCTCTCAAGTATGGGTAAGGCAACATCCATTGTAGTACCCGGTGGGACTGAGGACTCTATTATCACTAAGTCACCTGCCTTAAGCCCCTTAGCCACGTTCTCTATTGATGCCTTAAAGGAGTCGAAGACAGGCTTCTTATCCTTACTTAAGTAAACTGGGACAGTGATTATCTTTACGTTACTTAACCTTGACGCCTCAACACCATTAGTAGTGTAACTTATCCTATCCCTAAGCCTCCTCAACTCCTCCTCAACCTGCCTATCACTTAGCCTAAGTTCACATGCGTCAAGCTTCTTAATCTTCTCCGCATCAACATCAACACCAATAACCCTAGCCCCAGCCCTAAGCCACACGGCAGCAATAGCTGTACCAACGTAACCCATGCCGTAGACTGATACTGTTAATGAGCCATTCCTCAAGGCATTAATCAGCTCCTCACTGCTCATTAACATTAGGTTAAGGTTACCCATAATTCACCGTTAACCCTAGGGCTTATTAATTTTGGCTAGGAAAAGGCCACCGTACACCTAGGCTCAAACATTGTATAGAGGACATTTCAGTAAAGCATAAAAACAATACCATGCTGAATGCTGACAGGCCCCGGTAGCTCAGCCTGGTTGGAGCGCCCAGGGGATGAGGGTAACCCCACTCCCCGCGCATGCCTCGTAAGCAAACACTGAGCAAGCGGGAGGTCCCGGGTTCGAATCCCGGCCGGGGCTCTAATACTAGGCATGCCTCAAGCCATTTTGTGTCAGCTTAAAGATGGTGTTGAATGAGTAATGTAGGCTATTACTAATGAGGAAACACTTATTTCAGTGAACCCTAGTATTAATCCACGTGGAGTATCATAAATGGTTTGCGCAAGCCATAAGGGATTTGAAGACTGTAGGGAACGCTTTAGGTTCAGGGGGGACTACTATGCATGCGCATTCTGGGCACAGCAGGCAGCAGAGAAGGCTTTGAAGGCGTTATTGATCAGTAGAGGTAAGGTACTTAAGACTCATGACCTTATAGAGCTTAGTTACACTATAAGAGATGAACTTCACATTGATGTGTCGCAGGTGATTGATGATTTAAGGGAATTAACGGCACATTATACGATAGCCCTTTATCCTGATGCAGCCAATGGATTACCTTATGAAGTGTATACTGAGGCAAGGGCCAAGGAGGCTTTAGAGAGGGCCAGGAGGGTGATTGAATGGGTAAGGCAAAATCTGCATTAGAAAGCCAGGTTATAATGCTTAAGAGAGCCTGGGGGTTTATAAGTAAGGTTAAGTCCAGGTTAAGCATAATTGATGTTTACGTGGTTGGTTCAAGGGCTAGGGGAGATTATACTGATGTCAGTGATATAGACCTTGTGATAATAAGTAATGATGTTAAGGGGTTGAATCAACTGGAGAGGAGGCTGCTTCTTAAGGATCTTCTTGAGCCTCGCGTTGAATTCTTCATATACACTAAGGATGAGTGGGATGAGGAGGCTTCAGTCTGGGTGAGTGAATTAAAGCGGGAGGCTGTTAGATTAATTGACCTACTAAAGGAATATAATGCTACCGTTTAATGAGAGCCGCATGAATGGGTGTCTTCACTGGGATTCGGCTTAATTTACGTAGAGATAATGAGTGGTGTAAAGCTTAAATACTTACTTGAATTATGGTGCTTGATGCGGTTTCTTCTCAAGTAAGGAGGAATTCGTAAAGGAGCTTACGAAGATGGCTGAGAAATGGCAGATGGAATGGTATAGTAGCGGTATATTCAACGCTAACCCAGATAACTCAAGGCCTAAATTCTTCATCACAGTACCTTACCCCTACATAGAGGGACCACCCCACATAGGGCATGGTAGAACATTCACAATAGGTGATGTTGTTGCTAGGTTCAAGAGAATGATGGGTTACAACGTGTTGTTCCCAATAGCGTTCCACATAACTGGTACACCCATACAGGCTGTTGCGGATAGGTTAAGTAAGGGTGATGCCGAGTATGAGAATAGGTTGAGGAGGGAGGTTGAGATGTACGTTAATGATCCCGTTAAGGCAAGTGAGATTGTCAGTGGGTTTAAGGATCCCTGGAATATCGTTAACTTCTTCAAGGATAAGTTCATTGATGATTTTAAGGCGATAGGTTATTCAATGGACTTCAGGAGAATGTTCATGACAGGTGACCCACATTACAGCTCCTTCATAATTTGGCAGTACGTTAAATTAGCCTCTAAGGGCTACTTAGTGAGGGGTCGTCACCAAGTCCTCTATGCTCCTGATGAGAATCAGGCAGTGGGTGAGCACGATATTAGAGGTGGGGATGAGTTAAAGATAGATATACTGCAGTTTAACCTACTTAAATTTAAGTTAAATGATTCATATTTAGTGGCCGCAACTTTAAGACCTGAGACAATATATGGGGCAACCAATGTTTGGATTAACCCGGACTCAACATATGTTGAGGCCATTATTAATGAGGAAAGGTGGATCATTTCAAAGATAGCCGCATGGAAACTCCAGTACCAGGATAAGGATGTTAAGGTAGTGAGGGAGTTCAAGGGCAGTGAACTTGTAGGTAAGTTTGTTGAAAGCCCCATAGGGGTTAAGTTACCTGTCCTGCCAGCTTTCTTTGTTGATGATGACACGGCCACTGGGGTTGTTTACAGTGTTCCAGCGCACGCACCCTACGATTACGTAGCCTTAATGGACCTGAAGAGTAATGGTGAGTTACTCAGGAGGTATAATATTGAGGAGATTGTTAAGGTAATTGAACCAATAAGCATTATTAAGTTACCTGGGTTCAGCAAGTACCCGGCTAGGGATGTTGTTGAGAAGTTGAAGGTTAAGAACCAGGATGATAGGGAGAAGTTGGATGAAGCGACCAATATTGTGTATAGGGAGGAGTATTATAATGGTGTAATGAGTGAGAACACGCCCTTTAATGGCGTTAAGGTTAATGATGCTAGGGTTAAGGTGATTGAGGAGTTGAGGGGTAAGGGATTATTAGACATAATGTATGAGATTGAACCTAGGAAGGTGTACACTAGGGGTGGTTCGAGGGTTATTGTAGCCGTAATCAAGGATCAATGGTTCCTAAACTTCAGTGACCCAACTTGGAAAGGCCTAATGATTAAGGCCCTTGATAACATGAAAATAATACCGGAGGAGTATAGGCAGAACTTCAAGGCAACCTTAGACTGGTTAGGTATGAGGCCCTGCGCCAGAAAGAGGGGTTTAGGCACTAGAATGCCATGGGACCCTGACTGGGTAATTGAATCACTAAGTGACTCAACGATCTACATGGCCTTCTACACAATAGCCCACCGGCTTAATGAAACTGGGTTAGCAGTGAAGCTGGGTGAATTAGCTAAGAGGGTTATTGAGACTAAAGCTGAGGATTCAATTGCCCTAAATAAGCTAGTGAGCTTCTATGATTACGTGTTCCTAGGTCAAGGCGACCCTGAATCCATAGCTAGGTCTCTAGGTGTGGATAGGAGTGTAATTGAGGCCATTAGGGCTGAGTTCGAGTACTGGTACCCAGTTGACCAGAGGCATAGTGGCATAGATTTAATATCAAATCATTTAAGCTTCTTCATAGCACACCATGCGGCAATATTCCCTGAGAAGCATTGGCCTAGGTCAATATCATTAAATAATTATGTAATTAGGGAAGGAAGGAGGATGAGTAAATCCCTTGGTAATGTTATTTACCTTAAGGAGTCAATTAGGCAGTACTCACCAGATTTAATAAGACTATACGTCTCCTACTCAGCGGACTTAGATAATGTTATGGATTGGAGAAGCGACGAGGTTGATACAGTACTCAGTAGGCTAATGGACATTTGGAACACTGCGCAGGTTATAGTAAGCATGGGTGGGGAAGCTAAGGAACCCAGTAACCCAACAATACCTACTAGGTGGTTGTTAAGTGTCTTAAACAGGACTATTACTGAAGGCGCCAAGGCTCTTGAGGAAATGAGGATAAGGCAGTTTGCATTAATGGTGTTCTTCAACCTGTATGATGCGGTGAGGATATACATGACCCTTATGGATGAGTTACCTAGGGATGAAGTAAGGTACACCCTATGGAGGGTTCTTGATGCGTGGGTTAGGATGATGCAGCCGATTACACCACACATGGCTGAGGAGATTTGGCATAATATGGGCAAGTCATCATACTTATCCGCTGAGAAATGGCCTACAGTGGAGCAGCAGTACATTAATGATGATGTGGAGAACGCCTTTAAGGTCGTTGAGAGGCTCATAGATGATGTTAGGGAGGTCACTAGGGTTAAGGGGCAGGTTGGCATCGTGAATGTTTACGTTGGTCCCCCTGACTATGTTTACGATATTTTCAATGAAGCTATTGAAATGATGGATAGGGGGGTTGCTGTTAGGGACATAATAAGGAACCTGGCCAGTAAGTATAAGGGTAAAGGTGATGTGGTTGCTAGGATAGTTAATGATATTGCTGACGGTAAGTTACCTAGGTTTAAATTATCTAGGGATATGGAGATGAGCGTAATGCATAGTTTCAAGTCATACATTGAGAGGAGACTAGGCATTAAGGTAACTATACAGGATGCAGTGGCGCCTATTAATGATCCTGCTAATAGGGCTAGGTTATCGTTACCGGGTAGACCAGCTATTCATGTTGAACCCGCATACACTAATATATATTAATTAAATTACCTAATAAGGTGATTTAAATAAGTGAAGACTAATAACCCGTGAGGGAGGAGACTAGGAATATACAGGAGTTAAGTTATGAGGTTTTATTCAGTGCGCCGGATAAGGATGGTGCTGTGGTTTCAATAAGGGTACATAGGTTAGTTAAGGATGCGTTAACACGCATAGCTAAGGAGGAGGGGCTTGATGGTGTATCTGAGCTTGTTAGACACATAATAGCATCATTCCTCCTCAGTAAGCTTAATGTCGCTAAGCCTGAACCGAAGATACTTACCCCACCAATGTACGTTAACATTAATGTTAATAAAACCGTGAGGGGGGTTGATAATGCGGAACGGGAGTTGGCTAAGATTAAAATTGAGGATAAGGTTGAGGAGGCTTATGAATTCATTGATAAGTATAAAAGAGGTTTAATTAGGGTGACTGGGAATAATAATTATGCTAGGAAGATTAGGAGAGATTTGGCTGAGGCAATAGCCTTAGCGTTAAAGTATGGGCTTGAGGACGAGTACTCAAGACTAAAGGTACTCCTAAATGAGGTTCAGCTACTTTTAGATTAGCTCCTAGGACACTACGCCATAATTATTGATAACATGCGCTTAACCAATAACACCCTTTCTCCTTATAAGTACCCTAATGTTATTATCATATTTAAGCGTATAATCAACCAGACCGCTTGCCTTAAGGATCTCAAGTATCTTAATTACTTGATCAGGGGATGTGTTGAGTTTCTTAACTAAGTCATCTAAGTATTCATCATTACCACCATTCATGATCACCTTCAGTAAGCTTGACTCAACGTTAACCCTAGTTGTGAAGTATTGCGCAAGTAGCCTCTGGGATTCGGTGAACGTTCTTGAAATGAAGTCCAACATAACGCCAACATCATTAACTATGCCTCTTAATTCATCAATGGCCTTATTAACCTCAACACATGGGCCACTACACTTACTCCTATAGGCTTCAAGCAGCCTAATCACATCATTAATATCATCAATGATACCCATAATGATTATTACCCTAACATTCATTTAAGCGTGTCGTTTAATAAATTAGCAAAACTTCAGCGGTAAGTAAGATTATTAAGCACCACCCCCACACCCACTTAACTATGGGGGATAGGTGGGTTATCAGTAATGTGGATGATTTCCTAAGTAAGGTGGATAAGTATGCACTTAAGATTAAGGCTAATGGTAATGCTAAGGGATTTGTGGCAATATTCTACGACCTACATTGCCCTGGGTGTGCATTATTGGAGCTGGATTTAATGGATTACTTAACTCAATTGAATCAAAAAGGCATCATAGATATAATATTCGTGGATTACCCAGTTCATAGGGTTGAGAAGCTTCATGCTAAGGTAAGGGTACTGTTTAAGAAAAACCCAGGGGAGTTCCTTAAGGTACTTAACAATATTTACAGTAATATGGTTGAGAAGGGTGTGTTAGTTAAGGATATAGAGGAGGTGAGTGATGCAGAAGCAGCCAGTGAACTTCAGGCAGTTAATGAATGTAAGAAGATAGCTAAGGGAATAAAGGTGCCAGGTACACCAACAATCATGGCTGGCAGATATGATAGGGATACTGGGGTTGCTTTATTCGGCTATGATGGGCCAGACTCAGTAATGAACCTGATAAGGGAAGTCATATTCGAATTCTAATAATACTGTATGCGGTGCTGAACATTAAGACTGAGATTTCACTTAATATACTCGTGGATTACATGGCTGAATACGAGGGAGATATTTATAAAGGGCTCGCTTAAAATAAAATTATGCCTAAGACTAAGTCTGAGGAGAAGATGGTGTTAATATCGGTTCACATCCCGCGACAGATGCTTGAGGAGCTTGATGAATTAGTTAGAAGTGGAGTATTCCCATCCAGGAGTGAAGCCATTAGAGTAGCCATAAGGGACCTCCTCCTCAGGGAGAGGGCTAGGGGAGTGGAGCAGAGTAGTGGAATGCTAATGAGCGGTAGGTGAGTGAGCGTTTTAAACAATCAGGATGACTATAACCTAGTGTGTTTACTGGTTAATGAAAATAACTAATGGTTAATAATTGGATACGGAATGTTTAAATATATGCCTCAATAAACTTAATAGTGGTTTACAAGGGTATTGGAGTAAGGTTCCTTTACATACATGGGGAGGTTACAGCACCACCGCCACCTGGTGCTCAACTTCAAATGGCAATGAACATTCAGGTTAATGGACCACCGGAGGTGATGGAGGAGTTGGTTAATGTACCGTTCACTATAACAGTGTCCTCAATGCCACCGTCAATAGGCATAACTATAAGGGGTTTGTTAACAATACAAGCCACTAGTGATGATGTTAAGAGGATATCGGGACAATTAAAGAGTGGTAATGTGCCACCTGAGATTCAGGCCATAATAACTCAATACGCGGTCTTTGAGGCGGGGCTAGTTGCAAGGGAATTGGGTATTCCTCCAACAATACCATTACCAGCCATGGCTCAACCCCAACAGTCGCAGCAGAAGGGGCCTCCAACGGCTATTTAACCTAACCTGCCTCACTTCACTATAAATTTAAAAACCTTCAGTAGGCATTGCAGCAATGGTTGCCAGAACACATGGCTATAGGTTTAAGTCTAGGAAGCTGCTTTCGAAGTCGCCTAGGGAGAAGGGTAGGCCTGGATTATTTAAATGGCTTCTTGCAAGGTACTACAGGGTGGGTGATAAATTAGTCATAGACATTGACCCAGTCTACATAAGTACTGCACCCCACAAGAGGTATCAGGGTAGGGTTGGAACCTTAATTGGCTGGAGGGGGAAGGCTCTTGTACTGGAGGTTAACTTCATGGGTGAGAGGAGGATTATAATAACAACACCTGAGCATGTTAAGCCACTTAACCTTGAGGATTTCCTTAAGGAGAGGGCGTCGGTTAAATCAATTGTCCAAAGTGAGACTAATTAAATGACCTTAACGTTGACTACTTACTGTTACTTTAAGCAGGCTGAACACGTCATCCTCCCTTATTACCGCTATGCCTGTCTTTGATGGAAACACCTCTATTTGAATTACCTTATCAGGGTTCTCTAATTTAACCTTCCTCATTATTTGCGGTGCTGCCTTATCTATTATAGTCATTCTATCAAAGAGGACACCCCTCCTCCTAACCTCTATTTTATAAGTCTCCCCCTCAGCAATCATTGAGTTGCCCATTTGAACAGCCTTATTCACTATCTCATTCACATCAGTCCTAACAACCTCTTGAATGGGCACAACCTTAAGTATAAACCTCGGTACAAAGGCATTACTGGTAACCAACTCCCTTAGGCTATTACTAAAACCCACTGGATCCATATCAACCTTACCTGTCAGTAATCCATCAAAACCCGTGAAGAATGTCCTAACGTTAACGGAAAGTAACTCACCAACTCTCTTTAACTCCGCAATACACTTACCCTCAACACCCCTTCCGGTTGACACCACTAGATTAAAAGACATCACTACTCAACTTGACTTCACTAACCTAGTTTAAATGCATTTTCAAATACGTTAAGTCATGAGTCTTAACGCTGATAATGACACCAACACGCCACAGGTTGCTAAAACAACACCCATGCTGAACCCTAGGTTACTTGAAATTAACGTAACAATGAGAGGACCAAAGCCCCCAAGTATCCTACCTAACGTAAAGGTGAAGTTTGAACCAGTTGCCCTAACTTCAGTGGGGTAAAGTTCACTTAACCAAACCCCTAGATAGGCGAAGATCCCTGTTGAGAAATAGTCTAGTGATATTAGGGTTATTAGGATACCGGGGTAATGAAGTAGGGCTAGTACCATGGTTAATAGGCCAGTTACCGAAGCCAATGCCCCCATAGCTACCTCAACAATACCCCTACCGTATTTATCCGATAGTAATCCAGCTAACATGAATGATGCAATGCCTAGTACTGGAAGCAGTATTACCATTGAGCCGGGGGCATTTAACGCATGCATGTATGTTGGGGCCAAGCTAACTAGTGGTATTGTATAGAGGAAGGCTGAGGCAACGAGTACAGTGCCCCATAGTGTTATCTTAAGGTATCTCCCCTTAAATAGGTTACTATAACTAATATTCCTAATGGATCTCCTCCTAATTGTTTCAGGTATAAGTAATGCGGAGGGGATTGACACAATCATGCTCACTAAACCAGTCGTTAACGCCATCTTAGTCCAATTACCCGTTAACACGGCTGTTAATGAACCTAAAACTAACCCTACAAAGTATAATCCCTGCATGAACCCACCCATGAGCCCCCTACCTTTACTCCAATTCTCAGCAACAACAGCGTAGCTAATGCCGTTTTCAGCGTTAACACCAAACCCAACCATGAACCAGATAATGTAAAGCTCAATAAGATTACTTGCGTAACCAGCAATTATAGTGAAGATAGAGAATAAGATAACTGACGCTAATATGCCAATTCGCCTACCATACGCATCCGATATTGCTCCTATTACTAAACCACCAATAGAGCCTCCAATGAATGATGCTGTGATAACTCCTGAGACAATGGGTAATGGTACCTTGAATTCATCGGCAATTACCCTAAGGAAGTATACTATTGAGAAGACGGAGTAGGATGACATTAGGAATGGTATTAGGATCACCAGTAATGTTAATGCCTTATTCATGAGATGGTGCAATTCGCTGTCTTATTTAAAATTTTCCCACTACCGAGGGCCCTGTTCTTCAGGATTATGAGGATTAAGTGTATTTAATTATTGCTTCGGTGAAGGCTCGTACTATGTACTCCACATTAATGCTCTTGAATAAGCCCACGTCTGTTACCGCTATGTCAATTAGACTTAACGGTACTTCATCAAAGAGTGGGATGTCTAAACCATTAATGCTGATTCTATGAATATTCACGGGCCTAGATTTACGTGCCTTAAAGGATTCGAAAACCACTATCACTGGCTTGCCTAGGTGCCTTGCTGTTAAGGCCAAGGGTAGGGAACCCATTTTATTAACTATAGTGCCCTCATACAATCCATCACAGCCCATGACTACGGCATCAGCATTACTTATGAAGTAGGTCATGGTTAGGTCAGGAACCACTAAACCATTGTGACTACCCCATATTTTACCTTCCCCACCAGGATTAGATTCTAGAGCAATCACTCTAGCCCCTATGGCCTCAGCAAGTAGTCTCACATTTGATGAGTAACTCACAGTGACTATACTCTTAATACTGCTCTTAAGCGCTAGGGAATTGAATTTGATTCTCTCCTCAGCATTTCTCCAATAAGCCCTAATAGCCTTGGCTAATCTACTAGGCTCCAGTTGGCTAAGTAACTCTGCAATGTTCTCAAGTGGAGCCATGCCTGACCTAATCATTCTAATATCTCGGATAATTGACTCAGTGTCAATACCTTCCCTATGCCCAGCTTCAATTAAATCAGCTAACTTAAGGAAGTACCATGAAGCACCGTGAACCTTATCGCTAATCATCTCCTCCAATATGCTCCTGTAGGATTCAGTCATAGTACTGGGTCAGTGAGCCTAAATAAAAATTAATGCCGCTAACTGGGGCTTATTCGGTTTAGTGATTCTGAAAGCAGTTTTCTTAATAGCTCCAGGTCGCTAGTTAACCTATACATGAGTATGTTAACATCGACAGAGTTCTCGAAGATTGCAACAATGTTTAAGTCATTATTATTAATTACAACTATTGAGTACTGATCACCATTAATAGTGATTACCTTATACTTAAAATTTGTGAACCAACTATCCGGTTTAGTTCTCTTAATACGGTTAATTACGTCCCTCATCAATGTTAAAAATAATGATAAGTCAACATCACCTATGTTTAAGTCACCCCTCTTTACGAAGCCGAGAGTTAAACCATTAGTACTTAATAGAGCTATTGCCATAACCCCATCAATGTCATCTACTTCACTTTGAAGCAGCCTATTAACCTCGATTCTTAACCTGCCCAAGTAATTCACCCCTATTTGCACTGCAGTAAACTACTTTTTATCGAATCTCCCTTATTTCATAGCGTTTAATCCTTAACGCTTATTAATAATGAATCAGGTTAAAGGGCTGAATCCTTTTTCATGTTAATGGAAATGTTTTTATATTCCATTGCAGGGATCTAGGGTGTATCGACTCGATGGAAGCGATGCTCCGAAGGTTGGTACAAGTGCAGAGATGGGAGGCTCATGCCGTTGGTCTCAACCGGGCCTCATGACCCACACGTGATCAGAATGAGCATGTGGCCGAGGGCCAAGTCCCTACACTTGACCGTGAATAACGGAATAAAGGTGCAGGGACAAACGGAACATGACTGAGGCTACTGTAAAATACCTTGGTTTCACCCTAAAGCCTTATATTTACCTCCTAAAGTGACTACGGTTAATGCTGGTAACAGTGTATGATGAAGGTTACTTAAGGCATGAGACGCCTGCGGATCATCCTGAGTCTCCTAATAGAGTGTTAAGCGCATTAAGCGGTGTGGGTGAATTAGCTAAGATTATTAGGCCTACGGTTAATGTTGATTTAATTGAAACGGCTGAGCTTGTTCATGAGTATCATTATGTTGAGTACGTTACATCATTATGTGCAATTGGGGGAAGGCTTGACCCAGACACTTACGTATCTAGGGGTACTTGTGATGCCTTAACTTCCAGTATCAATGCCCTAGCCACTGCAGTTAACCTTCTTAAGTCAGGAGTAAGGCATATCTACTTACCTCTAAGGCCCCCTGGTCATCATGTAGGTTTTAGAGGTAGGGCACTTCTAGCTCCGACTCAAGGATTCTGCGTGCTTAATAATGCGGCAATAATCAGTAGCTTATTACTTAAGAGTGGGGCTTCCAGGGTTGCTGTACTAGACATT
Organism: Caldivirga sp.; assembly: GCF_023256255.1. Taxonomy (NCBI): domain Archaea; kingdom Thermoproteati; phylum Thermoproteota; class Thermoprotei; order Thermoproteales; family Thermoproteaceae; genus Caldivirga; species Caldivirga sp. Next base: position 45,965 of record NZ_JAGDXD010000009.1, read on the forward strand.
GATGCTCATCATGGTAATGGTACCCAAGAAATATTCTATAGTACATCTAAGGTCTTCTACATTAGCACTCACCAGGATCCAAGAACCCTTTACCCAGGTACTGGCTACGTTAATGAAGTTGGGGTAGGTGATGGGGAGGGTTTCAACATGAACATACCATTACCACCAATGACAGGTGATGACTTGTTTAAGGTTGTCTTGAAGCCTATTGAAAATGCCTTGAGGCAATACAAGCCAAGTTATATAGTTGTATCATTAGGGTTTGATTCGCACTTCCTAGACCCATTAACTAACCTCAACCTTAGCTTAAACAGTTACATTGAGGCATTCCTCATGATTAGGAGACTCATTGAGGAGGGGGTTACTGAAGGTTCAGTTTACGTTCTAGAGGGTGGTTACAATACTGATGTTATTAGGCAAGGTTCAAGAGCCCTAGCTATGGTCAGTAATGGTATTGATCAAGTTAATATTGAATACTATACAAAGACTAATGGGGAGATTGCTAAATATTTCAATAAAATGATTGAGCAGCATAGGGCATTTTTCCCTCAGTATTACTGACGGCTCTGAGTCATTTGGTTGTCTGTATCATTTTCACCCCACTATTCATTGTTTTTGATTGCTTCTAAGTCCTTTTAGTGCTAAGTTGATACTGCATTAACAAAACTTATGAGCTTTGCGATTGATGCTTAATTGGAAGGTCACTATGAAGTTTGCGAGTAGGCCTTGAGGAAGGCACCCAATGAAAACCCATACCCCTAAAGGGAGCTAGTGCCATAGAGTTCGGCCTTCATTGTGGCTAATAGTCACTTTTCGTGACTATTAGTCGCTCGGCCTCATTACTCCTTCTTCCTCCCCGTGCCGTCTACGGGACTAACTCCCCTCGAGGACGCGGGGGTTTCATTGGGTGCCCTCCTCCACCTCGCAACTGCTCACAGGCTTCACAGTGGCACCCTCCAATTAAAATTTGTAAGTAAAGTTTATAAGCTTTGTAATTACTTAATAGCATTAAGAGGACTAGAAGCAATTAAAAACAACGAACAGTCACGCAAACGCGTTGCAGACGGGGTGGGGAAGGGAAACTATTAGTTACGGTGAAGACTGGTTCTTAGGCGTAATTAATTATTTATAGATCAAGGGGATTCAGTGGTTCAACATGCTTAGCTTATTCAATGCTCTTAATAGGAGTCTACTGAGTATATTAAAGAGGCATTACTTAGAGAACCCTGTTCAGTACGTGTACTTAATGTATGATATATTGTATTACCCCGAATACACTGAGCTTTACCTTAACCTAAGTGGAAGTAGGATAACAGGTTACGTACTCTTCTGGAGGGGTTACGTATCATCAATGCACGTGTTTGGTAATGTGAGGGAGATACCGATCGATATTAAGGATGCTGGAAACATAGTAGTACATGCATTGACTAAACCAGACATAACCATGAGCCTTATTGAGAAATTAAACGCTGCTGGTGGGGGTGCTTATGTTTCAAGGCTTCTTACAATGATATGTAATGATTTCACATTTAAGGAGTACACTAGGCATAGTGTTAGGAGGCTTGGATTACAGGATGTGGATGAGTTCGTTAAGATTATTAATGTTGATAAGGCTGAGGCTAAGGCAAGACTTACATCACCTCACTGGCATTACTATGGAGCATTCATTAACAATAAGTTGGTGTCGGTGGGGGGTACGTATATTAAGTTACCTGAATTATGGGTTATTGGTGACGTTACTACATTACCTGAATACAGGAATATGGGATTAGCTAAGTCTGTTGTGTCAGCAATAGTTAAGGATGCCCTAAGAAGTGGAGCTATGGCAATGCTTCATGTTGATGAGAATAATGAACCGGCTTTAAGAGCTTACAGAGAAATAGGCTTCCATGCTGTTCAAGAATTCCTACTTATAAAAGAGACTAGTGGTTTTAATTACCCTTAATGTTCTCGCTTGAGGATAATGGGATTCTTACCGATATTAAAGTGTGCACTATCTTAAGTGCCCTCACCCACCTATAATTAACTAAGGCAATGGATAAACTGTATGATGGCCTACATGGTGATAAAGTAAACAACAAGCCTTGTTCTTTTAGGATCAAATTAAGATTGAATCATTGAATGCCTTAAGCCTAAAACGATACTTATATTTAGTATCCGCATGAGTAGTTTAAGTGGCGACGCAGGACGCTAAGCCAAGTAGTCTTAGTAGGATAATAGCGGCACTAGGTGGTTTACTTGTTTCCCTAATTGCCCTATCTCCATTGGCGTCATTCACGCTTTTTGCAATCACTAACCACGGCTTTATGCTACTAATGCTGGTGATACTGGGTGGCCTTATTGCAATTAGTGCCGTAGGTAGACTTAACCAAGCTTCAATTCTAGGCTTGCTTGCGTACGTAATGGCATTAGCATTAGCCTCGTGGTCATGGTTCTACAGGAACCCCATTGGCTCAATGCTTAGGTTAACACCCCTACTGTTAATACCAGCAATAATAATAGGTGTCCAGATTAAGTTATTCAACTCATCATCAAGCCAAGGCGTGAGTCCACTGTTCTCAATAGGCTCATTACTACTGATGTTTCAACCATGGCCAGGTCCATTAATTGGTGCTGCATGGGGTTTAGCGGGTGGCGTAATATCAGCTTATGAAGCATTCTCAATGCCAACTCTCCCAGCCTTAACGTACGTTTTAACCTACCTAATCGGTAGCATGATGCAAGGTACATTACCATGGGACCCAATATCGTTAACACCCTTAAACTTCTATGGTGTCTTCGTCACTAATATTGCAACCTACAGTAACCCAACCATACTATCCTTAGTAATAGTGATGGCTGTTGTTTACGTTGCTTCACCATCATTAGCCAGGTTAATTAAGGGGCCTGTTTCCCCAATCTTATCCTCGTTACTGGCTTCAGTAGCATCAGTAATACCAATGTTGGCTTACGACCAATTACCAGTATTTTTAATTGTACAAAACATGTTACTACTACTTGCCGCTGCACTACCTGCATCGTATGTTGGGGTTTGGTATGTGAATAGCGCTGATGTACTACCAATGTTGTACGGTAGTATAGCAGATATACCTGATAAGTATAATTTAACCAAGTATTACCGTGAGGATTGGGAAGCTTTAATAGGGTTAGATTCAGCCAAGAGGGAACTTATTATTGCAGCCGAGAGCTTTAGAGGTAATGGCGTTAGGCCAATTCACGGTGTCTTACTTTATGGGCCAGCTGGTACAGGTAAGACTGCTCTTGGCCTTGGTTATGCTGCTTGGCTTGGCCTATACAGGGGTTTCAGGGTTATTATAGTTAAGGCTGGTAGGCTCATGAGGGGTGGACCATGGGAGGCTGCTTGGAGGCTTGAGAGGGTCTTTGCATTGGCTAGGGCGCTTCAACCAAGCGTAATATACATTGATGAGGTTGACTCCATTGGTAGGACTAGGGAAGAGGCTGGAACTGGGGGTTATAGACTTGTGAGCGTGCTTCTTCAGAACATTGATGGGGTAGCCTCAAGATACGATAAGGTTCTTGTTGTGGCTACAACCAATAACGTTAATGCACTTGATGAAGCATTAATCAGGCCAGGTAGGTTAGGTGACTTAAAAATATACGTAGCTAAACCACCACCCGACATGGTTAAGGCAATAATAATCGGTGTAGCACAGCAGAGGGGTGTCATAGTGCCGCCTTGGTTATTAGAGAAGGCCAGCGGCCTAATTGAAACTGGGGCGGAAGCTGAGGCTCTGGTTAACTGCATAGCCGTGAAGCAGTTGGCTGGCGTAAATGATGCAATGCAGTTTGATGCTTGCCTAGCTGGAATAACTAGAGGTATAGAGGCGTATGGGCAATCTTAACCAAGACTAAGTAATGAATAAGGTGTGTCAGCTATGTTAAAGTTAGGGATGCAAAGTATTTAAGCTGATAAACCCGTATGGGTGTTGTGGTCAGTAGGAGGTTAATGTTTAAGGTCAGGAACACTGATGAGGCCGTTAGGTTCATTAACGTTTACCTGAATGAGGTCAAGGCAAGGGAAGTTTACGTTAAGTATAAGGGCAGTAGGCTTGAGGTTAAGGTTAGGGGTAATCCAATCCTAGCTAAGGTATTCTCAACAGAAGCCCATAAGGTTTACGGAACCTTGAGGCAGGGTAGGTTAGTTAATGTCTTTGACTTAACCGTGGTGATGCGTGAGGCTAAGCCTAAGTCACCCATACCACCTGAAACTATTGAATTAACCCTTAGACTAATGGGTTATTACGCTGAGTTAAATGAATCAAGGTTACGTACAGGTGCAAGCCTAAGTAAGGTCATTGAGATTGTGAGAAGGCTTTCCGAGGCCTATGCAACCATGGTTGACTTAGACATTAGCAGTAGTGCTAAGAGGATTATAGCATCCCTTGCGGTTGCTAAGGGAATAAGCGTCTACGATGCTATTGATGAGTTAGTGAGTATGGATGTGCTTAATAAGGGTAATGTAAACGGAAGGGAGTACATAACTCTTAAGACTAATCTAAGTGATGTAATAGGCATGTTAACGTCAAGGAAAGGTATTGAATAGGCTTAACAGTCTCATTAACTGTGAAAGTTTTTAAAGGGTACAGAACCACATATGGTGTATGAGTACAATAGACCCGAGGGTCTTTTACGCGAATCCACCTCAGGGGAAGCCAATATATGTTAGGTTCGCTGTACCTCAGGAGCTAGCTGAAATGACGTATAATGTAGTGAGCATGGCTAAGCAGACAGGGGTTGTTAAGAGGGGTTCCAATGAAACTACGAAGATGATTGAGAGGGGGTTGGCTAAACTGGTAGTTATAGCGGAGGATGTTGACCCACCTGAAATAGTAATGCACCTACCATTACTATGTGAGGAGAAGGGTATACCATACGTTTACGTACCCAGTAAGGAGAGGTTAGGTAAGGCCGTTGGCTTATCATCATACGCCTCGGCGGTCACCATAGTTGATGCGGGTCAAGCAGCTAAGGATCTTGAGGACCTAGTAACTAAACTAAATGATGTCAGGGTTAGCGCCGGCTTAAACCCAATACAATTACCGAGGACTCAACCACAGGCTAAGCCTCAGCAAAGGGAGAGAAGGGAGAGGGAGTGATTTAAATGGCTAATGAGGGTGGTGAGATTAAGCTAAGCCCATACGATGATGCCACTGCGGCTGTTGTGGTTCAGATACTTGGTAGGACTGGGGTAGCTGGTGAAGTTAACATTGTTAGAGTTAGGATACTTGAGGGCAGGGATAAGGGAAGGATAATAACGAGGAATATTAAAGGCCCCGTGAGGGTCGGGGACATATTAATGCTAAGGGAAACTGAACGTGAAGCAAGAAAGATAACAGTGAAGTAAAATACTTAATCAATATTAAGTTAAAAATCAATAAAGGGCACATAGCCCACTTTTAAAAGCGGCATAATTTTAATGTTAAACCTCGAATAAAGGAAGCCATGATTAACGGTAAGTTAAAGAGTTAACATTTTAAGTTGATTTTAAGGATTCACATTTATCACTAAGCTACATCTACTGTAACCGCCTTCTCTCCTTCTGGTGTGGCCACTGAAATCACTTGTTTACCGGCTTCATGAAGTCTCACAGTGAAGGTTACTGCTCTCTCCTCACCTGGATCTAAGTACACCCTATGCTCCTCCGTTACTCTACCATTAATCTTAAGCATGATGGGCACTAAGTCACCTACCTTACCCTCATTCCTCAGAGTAGCCTTAACCCTAATTGATTCACCAGCCTTAACGTTGCCCTTATTTACATTAACCCCAATTACATTTATAATACCCTTCACTAGTTGGGTTAACGTGAATTCACCCATTAGCCTAATGTCCATTGATGATGAACCAACTAATGCTTGATACACCCCTGGCTCTACAATACGTCTAAGCCCAGAATCATACATTGCTAAGTCGTCTAACGTTAACTTAAACTCAACAGTAGTCTTCTCACCGGGCTTTAGGCTAATCCTCCTGAAGCCCCTAAGCATCATTAATGGTCTAGCAATGCTTGAGTACTTATCCCTTATGTAGAGTTGAACAACTTCATCACCCGTTAACTTACCTACATTCTCAACATTAAATGAAACTGTAACTACACCATCACTCTCATTAACGCTGACCTTAAGGTCACTGTACTTGAACTGAGTGTAGCTTAAGCCATGTCCAAAGGGGAATAGTGGCGTTGAAGGCATGTTAACGTAATCATAAACCCTACCACTTGGCTTAGTGAAGTAGTAAAGTGGCTCCTGACCCTCATGCATTGGCCACGTTAACGGTAACTTACCACCAGGATTATACTCACCGAGGAGTACTTGAGCAATAGCCTCACCGCCCATTTCACCAGGGTACCATGCCTCAATCAACGCTGGAACCTCACTAATCCACTCACCAACAACAGGACTCCCGGTTGTTAAAACTACCACAGTATTCTTATTAACCTTCAGAACCTCCTCAATAAGCTTCTCCTGGCATCTTGGTAATCTAAGGGATGCCCTATCCCTCTGCTCACCCTCAATAATACCCACAAACACCACTGCTACATCAGCCTTAGAGGCCGCATCAACAGCTTCCCTAATCATTGAGTCCTCTACTAGATCCCAACCAAGCTTAATGTATGCATAACCGTAGTTTAACCTACCGTACTCAAGCTTAATTTCATACTGTCTCCCACCCTCAAGCTTAATTAAGCCTGACTTAGGGGAATTACTCAAGGCACCCCACGAGTCCACTATGTTTTTACCATCAACCGTAAGCCTAAAACCACCCCCAGCAGCATAGACCTTAAACTCATAGGTACCGGTGACTGGTGGTGTAATGTAGCCGATCCACCTAACGGAGTATTTACCTGAGTCAAGCCCTGGGTATGGTGGATCGTAACCCATGTCAAGCCTGAAGAATCCCTCCCATGGTGCATCAATCCTTACACCAACTGGTTCACCCTCAAGGTTAGGGTTATTGTAGTACTCACCCCTGAGCCCATGCCTATTAGGTTCACCCATGGGTATGAGGTACCTTGTTGGTATTGGGTAATCGGCATCCATGTCCGCTATACATCCCTTAGCATGAGTAACGTTAATGCCCCTAGCCTTAAAGGCATCAATAGGTGTTATTACGCTCCTCGGCATTGCACTATAGCCACCTAACCTAACCTCATCTGCAAATGGACCAATTAAGGCTATTGACTTAACCTTAGATTTATCAATTGGTAAAACACCATTATTCTTAAGCAGTACAATAGCCTTCTCAGCTGCTTCAAGGGCTATTCTCCTATGTTCCTCAGAGTCAACAACCTTAGTTTCCTCAGGGTCAACGTAGGGTGAATCAAACAGGCCTATTAGGAACTTAGACTTCACCACCCTCCTAACAGCCTCATTAAGAGCAGCTTCACTAATCAACCCCTTTTTAATAGCCCTAACTAATGGTTCACCGTATATTGAGAACCCTGGGAATTCAACATCAAGCCCAGCCTCAAGGGACAGTTTAGCAACCTCCTCAGGATTATCAGTTATATAATGCCTATTAATTATACCGGTGACTGAACCATAATCAGACACCACAAAGCCCTCGAACCCTAATTCCCACCTAAGAACCTCTGTTAGCCAATACTTACTCATTGAGCATGGTACACCATCTATTGAGTTGTACGCCGCCATTACTGATAATGCCCCAGCCTTAATGGCAGCCTTGAATACGGGTAGTTCAGTCTCCCTAATGAACCTCTCACTCATGTGTATTTCGGCACTATCCCTACCACCATCACCAACGAAGTTCATTATGTAGTGCTTGGGGGTAGCCACTATGCCCTCCTCTCTAAGCGCCTTAACGTAAGCATAAGCCATTTGAGACGCCAAGTATGGGTCTTCACCGTAAGTCTCCTCAGTCCTACCGGCCCTAGCGTCGAAGCTAAGGTTAACCACAGGGGATAGGCATTGCCTAATACCCCTAACCCTAGTCTCCCTAGCGATAGCCTTAGCAACCCTATACATTAAGTCAACATCCCACGTTGCCGCCAATGCTATTGACTGTGGAAATACCGTTGAGTGCTTCGCAACGCAGCCATGTAGACACTCATCATGGATTATCACAGGTATTCCTAACCTAGTCTCCTCAAGAAACCTCCTCTGAATCTCATTAGCCTTAACAGCACCCTCAGCGGGTTCAGTGTTCCTGAGTACTATGGATAAGTTACCTACATCAAGGCTATCCGTCATAGCTGACCTAAGTTGTGCAACCTTCTCCTCAATAGTCATCCTACTGAGTAAATCCTCAACCCTATCATCAATCGGCTTACCAGGATCCTCAAAGGGTGCCATTACGCCATCCTTATCATGGTCAATCCACCCACCGTGATACATATCGCTTCTTTTAATGCTACTAGGCATGAAATGAGTTGACTTAGACATAGTTGAATAATTAACTATAAGTCAGTACTATTTTTAAGTAATACGCGCCATAACTAATTGGTTTACCTTCCTTGCCCTAAAGGACAGGGCTTAAGTACGTGGTAAGGGTAATGGGATTCTCAGGGCCTCGTTGAATTAACTTCAATTACGGAAACAGTTTAAAACACTGTTAACTGCTTTAAATTATCATGAAGTTACGCATGCTGTTAACGCGCATAATGGTTAAGTACTACTGCGCGTATGCATCATTATTACGTATTCAAGTGAGGGAAGGTAAGCGCAGGAAAAGGAGGTGAGTGTTTTAATGAATACAATTAGGGCTATGATACTCATTATTATATTGACAACCACCTCGGCAGTAATAGCCAACGCCCAATCAGCCGCTTGCTGGTACTACTGGCCTAATGTTAATGTCAATATTGGTCAAGGATTACTGGTTAAAGTGATGAATGGGTCCTATAACCTATACGTCTTTACGCCAACACAGTACAGTAGGTGGAGTAGTAGCGGTAACGCATATGCAGTCTACTCAAGCAGGGTCACCACAGGCGCCTACTTAATACGCATTCCACCAGGCACATACTACGTAGTACTATACCCCACCCAATGCAATGGGGTCACTAACGTCAGTATTAACGTTATTGGATTAGCCCCAACCGGTGTATCATCAACCATGCCTATTAACACCACCGCCATTTTAGGCTACTTCAATGTAAGTAGCATTAGGGCTTGGAACGCAAGCTACACCGCAGTCAACATACTAAGGGTACCTAAGGGTGGTGCTAGCCTTCAATTAAATGCCGTGGTGAGGGTTGAATTAATTAATGGCGGTTTTCAGGAGTATTGGCTTCAAGATGCCTTAATATTCATTACTAATGAGGGAGTGTTTAGGGTGGTTGATAATGTTTGGAATGCTACAGCCCCTAAAGCCAACATGTCCCAGTACTTAATTAATGGCTCCGGAAGAGTTTATGAGGTTATGGGCATTAACCAATGGTATTACGGTTACATTAGTAGTTTCAACAAGTATAGTTTACCATTATCAGGTTACCTGGAGGTTAACGTGACTTTAATTAATGGTTCAGTGGTAGTCATGTTCGGCTACGCCATAATAAGGAATGGGAGTAATTACGCATCGCCTACTATTACGTGGTTTGACAATGTGACTTTAGGAGTAAAGGCTAAGCAAGCATTAATAGTAACCACCCCCTATGAGGAAACTGGAGGTGGATACGCCTATGACGTTGAGTTAGTTTTCGGGGGAAGCTTTAACGGTGAGCAGACTACCTTTGAAAGCCTCAATGCCCAATTAGCCATAATGCATTGGGGTGGGTCAGGCTGGGTGCCTTACAGCCAAGTCTACAACTTTGGTATGAATACTGCTGAATCTGCAACTGACTTAGTAACATCAATAGCCAGTAACGGTAATGTGCAGGTCACAGTGGGTATACCATACTACGGTGAGTTAACTAATGCCTTTAAACCAACAATACCCACGAGCTTTATTGAGGTGATTTACCCAAATGGTACCGTTAGGGGCTTCTACGTATTTAAAGAAACCATGGTTGCCTTACCCATGATAATAAGGGGTAATGGGATTACGTATGTTTTTAAGGGCATTATTGAATCATGTAATGGAGCAGTACGGTTAATTAGTAATAGTTCGGTCGAAGTGGTTCCAAGCATTAATAAATTGTCATCATGCATAATAAGGGGTAACTACAGCGTATACTTCCTAGTGGCGCTTAGGTCGCAGTACCCTATTAACGTTACCTTAGTTAATGGTACATTCGCAGTAACTAATATTGAGAGTTGGGTGCCTGCGAACTCATCACTAGTGATTAGAGTTAAGTCCATTTACACCTTCAATAACTTAACTAGGGTTAAGACTACTAACGAGACTTCAATTAATATTACTGTTAGGACACCATTAAACCTTACTATTAACTGGATTAGGCAATACTTAGTCAACGCCAGTAGTATTGTACCCATTAATATTAATGGTTCATTAACGTTAAGCTACGTGAATTGGGTTAATGAAGGTTCCATATTGGTATTAACGATACCGGGCTTCATTTACTTCAATAATGGAACTAGGTTAATGGCCTTGAATAAGTCTAGCGTAGGCATTGTGGTTACGCATCCATTAGTCATTACTACCTCATGGGTTAGGCAGTATTTAGTCAACATTAGTAGCGTTGTCCCAATCCTAATTAACAGTAGTCATTCAATAAATTATGTACATTGGGTGAACTCAGGCAGCATAATTAATGTAACAGTGCCAAGGTACTACTACGTTAATGGTAGTGTACGGTTAATGTCCCTTAACTCATCCGCTTTAATTACTGTTGATAAACCAATTAAGGCTGCTGTGAAATGGGTTAGGCAGTACTTGGTTAACATTAGTAGTCCAGTCCCTATAATAGTGAATGGGTCTCGGTTAATCTCCCTAATTAACTGGTTTAATGAATCAAGTACCCTGGTAATCAATGCGCAGTCCCACTACTACTTCAATAATGGAACCAGGTTACTGCTCCTTAATTCAACAATGATTAAAGTAATCATTAATAGGCCCCTTAACCTCACTGTTAATTGGGTTAAGCAATACTTAGTTAATGTAACCAGTCCAGCATCCTTCACATTAAATGGTACTTTACTAGGATCACTGCTTGGGTGGTTCAACGCAAGTTCATTAATTAATATTACGCTTACAATCCAATACTTCAGTAATGAAACTAGGCTACTTCCTTTAAACTCATCATTAATGCTCATTAAGGTTAATAAACCCCTCAACATTACTATCACTTGGGTTAGGCAGTACCTAGTTAATGTAACCAGTCCAATACCGTTAAGGATCAATGGTTCTGAGTTTAGGAATTACTCCGAGTGGGTTAATGCAGGTGCCTTAATCATTTTAAGTGGCCCAATGAGGGTTATTGAGGGTAATTTAACTGTTATTAGGTTAACTTCAGTGTTTATTAATGGTCAAGCTCACAGTTCACTACCCATTAATGTGACTGTTAATGAGCCATTAACGGTGAGTGTGGATTGGGTTAGGGATTACGTGATTTACTATTCAATAGCCTTACTTGTAATTATTATTATATTAATTTTAGTTGCTTCACATGGTGGAGTTAATAGATCCTAATGTTTGTTAATGATTGATTTATATCTTCACCTATTTTCAATTTTTCATTATTAAGCAGCTGAATGACGCATGACATTATCTCGCGTAGAAAGGCTTAAAAGAGCTTCATACATGTGGTGTATGTATATGTCTGATGTTGCCTTTGAGTCACTTACACCGGCTGAGTGGTTTAGGCGCAATAAGGAGATTGCGGGCTTCTCAAGCCCCAGTAGGGCAATGTATCAAACGGTCAGGGAACTTATTGAGAATGCCCTAGATGCCACTGAGAATCACGGCATATTACCCTCCGTTAAAGCAGCAATAAGGTACATTGATAAGGATAAGGACATATACTCAATATACGTTGAGGATAACGGCATAGGCATCCCTGAGGAGGAAATACCCAATGTCTTTGGGCAAATATTCTACAGCTCTAAATACAGGATTAAGCAACATAGGGGCATTTTTGGACTTGGCGCCAAGATGGTTGTCCTCTACGCCCAATCAACCTCAGGAATGCCTGTTAGGGTAACGAGTTCAATGAAGGGTTCTCAATACATATACACTTATGAAATCAGCATAGATACTGTTAAGAATAAGCCAGTAATACATAGTCACGTTAGGGTTGAGAATAAGTACGGTTGGCATGGTACCGCCGTTAAGGTGGTTCTTGAGGGTAATTGGCAGTATGCGAAGAGTAGGATTGAGGAATACTTCACTAGGACCGCCATGATAACCCCCTACGCGGAGATAATTCTTATTGAGCCTAATAACGAGGTCATCAGGTTCAATAGGATAACGACAATAATGCCGAAGCCGCCTATGGAGGGTTTACCTCACCCAAGTAGCATTGACCTTGAGTCCCTTAAGCAGTTAATAAACAGGAACAGTGACATCCCGCTCATTGACTTCCTTAGGGAGAACTTCGATGGTATTGGTGATGAGACTGTTAAGGAGTTCCTAAAAACAGTGAACATTAGGGCTAGTAAGCATGTTAAGAGACTCAGCGAGACTGAATTAAGAATGCTTGCGGAGAAGATGAGGCAATTCAATGGTTGGAGGAGACCAAGGGCTGACTGGCTTTCCCCCATTGGTGAGAAGATACTGGCTAACGGTATACTCCACGTCCTTAAGCCTGAGGCAGTGTTCGTAACCACTAGGAAGCCTGCCTCATACTCAGGTCACCCATTCATAGTTGAGGCTGCCATAGCATGGGGTGGGTCAATAATGCCTTTGGATAAGCCAATACTATACAGGTACGCTAATAAAGTTCCCCTACTCCAAGATGAGGGTAGTGATGTGATTAGGCACGTCATTGATGAGGTTGATTGGAGCCAATACAGGGTTAAGTTCCCAGCCCCCCTAGCCGTAGTGGTTCACGTATGCTCAACTAAAATACCCTATGCCTCAGCTGGTAAGGAGGCTATTGCTGATGTTCCTGAGATTGAAAAGGAGGTTAGGTTAGCGGTCAGGGAGGTTGCCAGGAAGCTTAAGGTTTACTTAGCCAGAAAGGAGAGGGAACATGAATTGCTAACTAAGTACGCTATACTTAGGCTTTACACTGATGAGGTTTCCTCAGCATTATCCTTCGCGTCTGGGGTTGATGAAGGTGTGATTAAGGGTAAGCTTGAGGAGTTGATTAAGAGGAAGCTAGGTCTTGACATAAGGGCTGGTCCACCCACCATTACTGAAGGTGAGGTAAGCAACGTTGTAGTTACTTAAACGGATACCTGTTACGTTAGTAAAGCGTAAAACACCCAGGCTTAAGCACTGATTGATGAGGCTGCTTGAGTATAAGGGTAAGGAGATACTGGCTAAGTACGGTGTAAGTGTGCCTAAGGGCATTGTAATCAGTAGCGTGAGCGACATTGATAAGAGTAACCTAAAGTACCCAGTCTTCGTTAAGTCCCAAGTACCCTTCGCCGGTAGGGCTAAGATGGGGCTTGTTAAGAGGGCTAGTAATAAGGATGAGGCTAAGCAAATAGCGTCAGAGTACTTGGGTAAGGTTATTCAGGACTTCGAGGTTAAGAAGGTTCTACTTGAGGAGGGGGTTGATGTTGCTAAGGAGTACTATGTCTCAGTAACCATAGACAGATCCAGTAGGACATTCATAATCCTAGCTTCACCAGAAGGTGGGGTTGATATTGAGGAGATAGCTAGGACAAGCCCTGAGAAAATATACAGGGCCAGGATCCACCCCTTTGAGGGTCTTAGGGACTACACCGTTAACGCAATTAATAAGTTCATGGGCTTCACAGGGGACTTAGCCTCGAAGTTCGCCTCACTCCTCAGGATAATGTACAATGTGTTTGAGACGTATGATGCTGAGTTAGTGGAGATTAATCCGCTTGCCTTAACAAGGGACGGTAACTTCGTTGCCCTTGACGTTAAAATAATGATTGATGATAATGCGTTGTATAGGCATGGGGACATTTCAGTTGAGGAGGAGGGCGACTTAACCAGGGAGGAGCTTGAGGCCAGGAAGTACGGCTTCCACTACGTGGAGTTACCAGGCTACGTGGGTGTGGTTGGTAATGGGGCTGGATTAACAATGGCAACAATGGACTTAGTTAAGGAGTTTAAGGGTGAGCCGGCGGACTTCCTTGACGTTGGAGGTGGAGCAAGTAGGGATATTGTTAAGGCTGCCTTAACATTACTACTTAAGGATGAGAGAATTAAGGGTATTGTATTGAATATATTTGGTGGAATAACTAGAGGAGATGAGGTTGCGTACGGGGTTGTTGAGGCCTTTAAGGAGATTGGCGCATCTAAGCCATTAGCAATAAGGCTGAAGGGAACTAATGAGGAGGAAGGTAGGAGAATACTGGCCCCACTGGGGGTTAAAATTTATGAAACGGCCGAGGAGGCCATAGGTGAATTAATGAAGAATCTACAGGGTGGTGGAAGATGATACTGGTTGATCAGAATACTAGGGTATTGGTGCAGGGAATAACAGGTAGTGAGGGGTCTAGGCATACACTGTACATGCTTCAATACGGCACTAAGGTGGTTGCTGGGGTAACGCCAGGTAGGGGTGGTCAACAGGTCCACGGTGTTCCAGTCTATGATTCAGTGGAGGATGCATTAAGGAAACACCCTGAAATAAACACTTCAATAATATTTGTCCCAGCCAGGTTCGCCTCAGACGCTGTCTACGAGGCTGTGGATAATGGGATAAGGCTAGTGGTGATAATAACTGAACATATCCCCATACACGATGCAATAAGGTTTGTTAACTACGCCAAGTACAAGGGCACAGTGATAATTGGGCCAAACTGCCCAGGTGTTGTTAGTCCAACAGTAAGTAAGGTTGGTATACTGCCTAACAGCGTCTACGTTAAGAAGGGGCCGGTTGGTATAATATCCCGTAGTGGTACCTTAACGTACGAAATATCATACCACCTAACCCAGGCTGGTTTTGGTCAAAGCACTGTGGTTGGTATTGGTGGTGACCCAATAATAGGCACTGATATGGTTGAGGCTGCCTTAATGTATGAGAATGATCCTGAAACAAAGTACCTAGTAGTAATTGGTGAAATAGGCGGTGATCAGGAGGAGAGGCTTGCTAATCTTGTTAGGGAGGGTAAGGTAACTAAGCCGATTGTAGCCTTCATAGCCGGTAGAACTGCACCACCAGGTAAGAGACTTGGCCATGCAGGCGCGATAATATCAATGGGAGTAGGCACCTATGAGGGTAAGGTTAAGGCACTTGAGTCAGTTGGAATCAAGGTTGCTAAGACACCGCTTGAAGTTGTTAAGCTTGTTCGTGAACTCTCAAAGTAATGAAGTAATCAACTTAAAATAATGTTTTTAATATTCACGCTATTTCATTAATTACACCTACTCCACTGGTTGGGATAATAATCATAAATGCTGATTATGTAAATAAAGACTCGTTAACCCAAGGGGAGTACAAAGTAAATACGCAAAAACCAGAGTCATTAACTCACTAAAATAGATGCCCTAGAACCTTACAATCGTAATATTTTTGACATCTGTTTACAAGGTTACATGGGTCAATGCCTTAAAGTACCACATCTAGGATTCATTAACTTAATAACAATTCTAGGTATTCCCTTAATGCTACTGCGTTATTGTAGGGTGACTTTGATGAGTAGAGTAGGGTTATTGTTTTACCTTCCCTAAGCATCTCAATTATAACCTTCACCTTAGGATTATTCCTTAGTTCATTAAAGTACCTACTCTTAAATTCCTCCCACTTAGCTGGATCATGGCTGAACCACCTCCTTAACTCATCGCTAGGAGCCACATCCCTTAACCATAAATCAACCTTAGCCTCATCCTTACTAATACCCCTAGGCCATAATCTATCCACTAGGATCCTCACGCCATCACTGCTTAATGGTGGTTCATAGATCCGTTTAACCCTTATCAATGCAGTCATTAGGCTAATAGGGGTGTGCCTTAAATTAAACTTACCCTAGTTACCTCGAACCTATTCACATCAATCTCATAGAAGAATCTACCGAACAGTGGTGACTTAGGATCCTCAACACATATGAAGTCGTATAGTAGACCAACCTCAGACCCCGTTAATATGAATGTTACGTTTCTGTCGAAGTCATAGGCATGGACCAGGGCATTGAGAACCTCACTTGACAAGGGGCCCCTCAGTCTCTGAGCCTCGTCGAAGACTATGATAACCCCTCTTCATTAAGCCTATCAAGCAATTCAGCTAAGCTAACCTGCTCCCTACCCTTTCATCTAATTTCAACGGCATTACCCAGTATTGAAATTCCGCTAACCCTCCTTAATATGTTGATAAGCTTATCGAGGCTAGATGATAAGGCATTAGATATTAACCTATATAGGTCCGACCTACCGTAGTTAATCCTAAGTGACCTACAGTCAATAAATACATAGGGTATCTTAACCTCGCTTAATGCGACGTTAACTATTGAGGTTTTACCAATCCTCCTAACCCCTTGGCTTATTGATGTTGTAGGATCTCGTTAAGCTCCCTATCCCTATCATACAGGTCAGCCCTAGTCACTTTAGGCCTCTCATCAAATAGCATGACTACAACCCCCTTAGTCTTAAAAACCCTTTCACCACCCCCTATGAATTAGGGGTAATTTGTGAAACATCTGAGACCCATTACGGCATCTCTCATTAACTTATCCGGTAGCGCATAGTTATCACCCTCCTTGATGAGTAGTGAGTAGTCTAGTAGCGCCTTTATTAACGAAGCCACGGCTGCATTGTTAAGCTCCCTACCCTCCATGGCCTCA
This sequence comes from Caldivirga sp., assembly GCF_023256255.1. Classification (NCBI taxonomy): domain Archaea; kingdom Thermoproteati; phylum Thermoproteota; class Thermoprotei; order Thermoproteales; family Thermoproteaceae; genus Caldivirga; species Caldivirga sp. The sequence goes on from NZ_JAGDXD010000009.1 coordinate 62,767, forward strand.
AGCGTCCTCTTAATCATAGACCAACTGCACCCATTGATACAAGTCTCCAATATTCTTATGTACCTCCGCTCAGCCAGATGCCTGCCCTCGTTGATGAAGTTGCAAACCTCCCTACGAATTAACTTAACCGCCTCCATCTTAACCTCATTTAAGGCCTCATGAATCCCTACCCTCAACGCCCTATACCCGAACAAGGTCAACCAGCCTGGATTCCCACCAAGCTCCTCATAAATACGCTCAGCCTCATTAAACTCAATGCCATGCTCAGCGAAGCCTCGCCTTAGGAATTCAACCGCTTGATCCCTGCTAAAGGGCCTTAGTGTGATATCTACGTAGGCCCTACCGAATAGTGGTGATTCGGGATACGTTAATTTTAGGAACTTGGTAAAGACCCTGAACTCTGAGCCAGTTATAATCAGTGTTATGTTTCTTAAGTTATCGTAGGCGTAGGCTAATGTAGGCAGTATGTTGAAGCCCTTCGCCTTAACAAGCTCCTGAGCCTCATCAAGCACTATAACAGCCCTTAACCCCTCATCACCAGCCCAATCATTTACTGTATCTAGTATATCGGCCAACATAACCCTATCCGCACCCCATGAAAAGCTCACCCTAAAGCCACTAATGCTCACGCCCCTAATCTTCGAAAGCATGGTCATTAACTTCCTTGACCTAACCCTATCATTAATAGTGTCCTCGAGGGCCTTCACGAAATCACGGTAGCTTACGTAACCCCGCTCCTCAAATCGTCTTAAATCTATGTAGAAGTAGCTGTTGGGCATGTGTTCATTAAGTACAGCCTTAATTAGGGATGATTTACCAACCCTCCTAAGGCCAAAGACAACTATAAGTGGCTCATTCAAGCTATCCCTAAGCCTATTAACCTCACCCTCCCTGTCGAACAAGTCCCTTAAACTCTCCTTAACCCTAATGTCAAAGAGCAGTTACCCCCACCCAACCAGGTTACCCCCACCTAACCTTATAAACCCTAAGGCACTGCAAATAACTTGATTATTTTGAAAAATTAAGTTGATTTAATGTAAATATATTTAAATTAACTCATTTACCTCTTAGACCATTTATATACGATGATACCTCCGTAGATCAAGGCGCCGCTCACTATCAACACCACTACTATGGATAACACTAGGTGGGTTAGGGGTATCCTCATGGCTACTCCGCTGGAGTAGTAGCTGTAGAGTAGTAATGCCTTATTTGTATATAGCTTATAGGGCCAGATTAACAGAGTCTCATTGGGTGGAACCATGGCTTTGAATGTCGTATAGTTTCCCATAAATGATGGAAGTAGAGCCTCAATGCTTGTGGTATTTACCTGCAGGAGGGCCACCGAGTTAGCCTGCGGGACTCTACTCAGGACATGGGTAAGCATTGCCTTAAGGCTTGTGGGTAGTGATGAGTATGGTATAATGGTGGCCTTGAGTGATGCATAAATCGTAGACACTGTTACATTAGCTGGCGTCGATGAGTAGAATAAATATACTGCATTAGTGTTGTTAACCACGTATTTAGTTACACTATCCGCACCAATAACCACTTTATAGGGTGCGCCGATCACCATGATTGCCACTACCACGGTAGCCATCACTACGCCCAACGCCATGAGCGCTATTCCAAGCGGTAGGGCTAGGGCCTTACTCAGGGGTCTACCCATTGAACCACCCGAGGCCCCCTTGGCCTGCGCACCATTTAGTGGTAATGGTGTGGTATGTTTAATTAGTATTGACTGTAAGTCAACCCTCTCCAATGGCCCTATGTAGTGCCAGACCTTACCATGCTTAATGTATACATAGACCTGGTCACCAATTCTCTTAACAATCACCGAACCCTCCATACCACACCTCGGGCATATACTCCTCCCAATCGACCTAGCACTCACATCTAGGCCCTGGATTGCTCTATTTAAAGTGGTAACCCCGGTGGTAAGAAGATAACCTTGTTGGGTTATTCCTTAAACTACCCTTCCAGGGTAAAGGTGCCTATTCAGGTGAAGGCTAGAACGAAGTAAACCTCATAGGGAGTTTTAATTAATTCCCTAAGGTTTAGACCCTAGCCATGGAGTTGCCTAAGCCTTGTTTTAACCTGAGTGAGTATAGGAGGGTTAGGTTGCTTGAAGCTAGGTATGAGGCTGAGATAGCCGTTAACATGGTTAAGGAGGGGTTGGTTAAGAATGTAGCTATATCCACTGGCTTAATTAATGAATTAGGTAAGGTGTATGGGCGTAAGGTAAAGGTTAGGGAGTTGAGGGGGAAGGATTGATGAGGCGTTGTACGTGGTTGCCTTCATATCCATGACTAGGATGTTTGAAGTCTCCAGGATATCCAATAGGCTTAACCCCATGATACCTTACCTAACATTAGCATCACTGGAGCTCCACAGGTACCAGTATAATGAACTTGATAGGGAGGGTGTGTTCAGAGTGTTTAGAAGTGACGAGGATGCCAGGGAATTCACATGCAGACTCCTCAACGACATGGCTGTAGTGTATAGGGAGCTAACTAAGGAGGAATTCACTGACCTAACACAATGCACACCAAAGACACAGACCTAGGGCCTTTACCAGACCCAATGGGGTGCATTATTCAACACGGCACCTTCTTTTTAAATGCCTGTAAAGTGAATACGCGCCAAGTAGGGCTATTGGTAATGAGATGACGTAGAGGGCAACCTTGTTAGTAGCCATAAGCATGAGTATGTAATATGTGCCGAGCGCCGCGGCTATAATTAGTAGGGTTAAAGATGCTCCCATTATAGTTAGGTACCTTAAGTCACGCTTAGGCATAACTATTCGCTGGAATTTAAGTAACAGGCTTTTAAAATTAAAAGTTTTTAAGCCTTGGCCATGTTAACCACGCCCTAGAGCACCTCATCAATCTTCTTAACGATAGGTGCGTCTACGCCATACCCCCTAGCCAATTCACTGGGTGCTTTGAAGGATAGGTAAACCTTCCCACCATCCTCCCTATTAACCTGCACTAGTAGCACTAGTAGGGTACCCTTAGGGGTTATACTCCCCTTTTACAAGTGCTATTTTGTTGCTGACTACAATGATGGTGATGTTTTTAATTTCTGGAACTATAACGCTCGTAGCCTTCTTCATGCGTTCAATGCACTGTTTAAGTTGGGGTGCAGTTTATGGCCAATAGGGTAGTTAATGATGTCTCTTAGGTTCCTAGTAGTCTCAATGCCATAGTATGCACAGTACCTTGATGTGTTTTACTCAAACCATGAATACCTTCATTCTACTTTGCAGTAACGACAAGTTAGAAGATCTTGGCGGTTATGTTGCAAGGAATTAAAATATTATTTTAATGTATATACTTAATGGTACGTTGCGGCTTACTATTATTGCCCTGTTGGTACCTTCAATCCCCTTCTAATGTAGATTAGCATACTGAACAGTACTATTGCTATACCGGCCGCGGCCGTTAAGTCTCCAATCATCCTTAACCAAATGAATTCATCGACAAGGGGTATTTGCCAAAATCCGGGATTACCTGATGGTGTCTCCAAGGTCTTCATGAACCAGTAACCGTACTTGAGCTCATACTCAAATTGAAGTACCCCAAGGGGTAATAGTGATAGAAGCGCCTGCAGATAAAAACCAACACCGTACAGTACCGCTGCCCACCTCATGTATCTGAGCAACCTATCGCTGAATGCACCACTTAGGTAGTATGCCACTATCCACATCAGTATACTTGGGAGGCCATAAGCCAGTGGGAAGGCTAAATGGGCATGTGCCATGGTTGTTTGGGCATCATGCAGGAAGTAGTTAAGTAGAGGTAGGTTAATTAATCCAGCGCCAAAGGCAACAACCCCGATACCGCCACCTATTCCCGCTACGAGGGCGTATGTTAATAAAGTCTTCTGAAACTCAGTCTTTACCTCTCCCCTACGCCATAGCAGTATTACGTATATTATTACGAAACCTAGCGGTATCGCCTCCAGTGTACTTATTATGGCGCCAACGTACATCCAGAATGTTGGTAAACCATTGAAGTAGTAATGGTGTGCAGTACCAATCATGCCGGTCACTATTTCTAAGGTAGCATCCATGCCGCTGACCACTACACCCAGTTTAGGTGGTATTAAGCCAGCTATTACAAGTAGAACAACAATGACAGTGACCACTATGGGCGGCCAGAAACCTTCAACAAAAGCGTGTATAGTCATCCACCTAAAGTACTCATCAACCTGGAAGTCAGGCCACGGTTGAATTATTGGTAAAGCACCTATGAAAGCACCAGCAGCCGTGCCTGCAATGGCTATTGATAGTATTTTAGCGAATGGCTTCAACACTTCAGGTGCGGTTCTAGAGGCTTTATTCCATAGGTACGATACGTAGCCAAGTATCGCAGTTAATAATATAAGCCATAATGTGCCCTGTGTCACCACATCCCTACCTTGAGCACCTATTATGAACCACCATGGTGATGGGATTAATTGAAGATAACTTAACCAAATACCAAATAGCGTACCAAGCGACACAGCAACACCAATAACCATAATAGTTAACACTTGCCTCTTCGTAATATTTAATCCAAAGTATGGAAATACAAATAGAGAGAAGGCAATCCAAGTAATGGCTATCCACAATACGGCCAATGTATAGTGTAGAGCCCTTGATATGTTAAACGGCAGGATAGGTGTTAGGTTAATACCGTAGAGAGATGTATCTGCGTATAGATGCATTGTGTAGGCACCGAGCAATCCCTGAACACCAAGTGCTACGCCAGCCAGTAGGAATGCTAATAATGCAAGCCTCTGGGTATTATCCGGTGGTGGTAGCTGTATGTTAAGTCTTGGCTCATGCCAGTAATCCATGAGCTTAATAACCACGTAACCAGCCATGGGCATCACAATAAGCATTATTGTGAATAACGTGATCCATGACGCATACGTGACATTACTAGTGGATTCAAGCAGTCCAGGCATGTATGGGAAACCGTTTGTGTAACCCTGCATTGCAATTAATGCACTCCACGTGAAATATGCAGCGAGTTCCCTAATATCCGTAATATTAGTGATTAGGTTAGGCTTTAGCCTAAATTCCTCAGAGGCTGGTCCCAACAGCCAGGAATAGAATTTAACTACATTATAGAAGCCTTGGGCAAATTCATCACTAACAACAATAACATCACCATTTGTTATTGGATCAACTTTTAATGGCATTAATTCCTGCTTAATGATAGACATTGCAGTGGCGTTACCCTGAGGTACTGTATCAAAGCCCAATGAATGGGCTGCAGTGTCTTCAAGGATCCTCATGGTGTATGATGTGAAGTCTATGCCGAAGTAACTACCCATACCCAATATCGAACCATAGTCCATTAGCCCATACTTCTGAAACAGATACTTACCTTTAATGACATCTTGACTAGTGAATAAGACAGTGCCACTTTGAGTAACTACCTTAGCCGGTATTGGAGGCAAGTGAGTAAACGTGTAGTAGGCCATGATTCCATAAACTACGTAAACAAATACCGTAACACCCAACACCACAATAGGCCAAATTGATTTACCATTCATGCGGGTCACTGAGTTATTTACATAAGCAGCCATAGTTAAGCGCGTAATCTAAAGTTTTAGATGATTAACATGCAAATACCATGGTTTACTCACCCGGTAGCGTTAACGCCTTAGGCATTAGGCTTAGGGTAATTAATGTGAGTCATTCCTTTTAACTATGATTTAACTCATCATTATTAGTTTTGATACTACTGGATAAGTGCTTGAAGTAAATTTCAAGCACTTTTTAATGCTCTTCCTTAGTAATATACTCAGTGTTGCTGGGGTAATGTTAAGTTCCTTAGCTAAATCGCTGATACTTACACGTCTCTTACCGTTAAATAACCCTCTACGATAGGCTAATTGAAGTACCTCAAGTTGTCTCCTGGTTAAGTTAGTTAACTTAACATTCTCAACCATCATAATTTTAGCATTAACCCCGTTACGGGTGAACTCCCTCATCACGCTCCTTAAATAACCTCTTGATGGTAACAATACCTCATACACCACTACATTATCATTAAGTGGACTACCTTCATTAACAAGTGCTCCACTGTTACCCAACACTCTGCATGATGAGCAGACCGGAGCTTTAATCCACATTAGGTCTTCATTAATCCTAGTAACCTTCAATCTAGCATCTCTCAGTGCATTAATGTGATCATCAGTGAGCATTCTATTTATGCTTACTAAATGTGTTGCCTCATCACCGTTTATGTTGATTCTTATTATATTGAAATCAATATTGAGATTGCTTAGTGTATTCTGAACCACGCAATCATTTCGATAAGCTTTAATCAGTACCCTAATCATTTGCTTAATACCTCAAGCAATCACTATAAAAACTTTAATATTTCAACCTAAGTTCATTTATTACCTTGATCCACTCGTCATGATGCGCACCAACCTCAATGTCTTCAATGCCTCTGCTACTGTTAATGTTGCCTAAATCCATGGCTTGTGGAAATAAGATCCTGTCCTCCTTCTCCATATGTTGATTAAGGTGATCCATCATGAGTCTCAGGTAGTTTATTAACGTGCCTTCTACTGAAGTATCACCTTCACTTAGCTTACTCAACAGTTCTTTATTTAACCTTGTTAAGTTAAATACCTAAAGATACCATGATCCATAACCATTATGCTCACTGGGCTGTTTTCAAAGGGATATAGCCCCATGTTTATTGCAGGGAATAGTATCTCTTCCTCCTTAACATGGTGACATCCATCAACAAACTGTTCGTAGAAATCAAGTAGCTTACCCACATCATGCGTATTTAACTTCCCACTATTCAACATCCTATCCAGTATGCCAAGTGATGCCCTAATCACCTCATGGTTGTTCATCAGGTTGTTGACCAATTCCTCAACGTTAGTGTTAGCCATAGTTAGGCTACAAATATACCTTAAAATTAATGTTACTTAAGTTACCTAGCCCATTAATCCTTCAAGATGGGTATCTTTGATCAATCCCTTCTCCCTTTAAGGGGGTTCCTATCCTTAGTTGTGTTACCATTGGTCACTGGGTGGGTAATTGGGTGGATGGTGGTGTCCTCTCATTGAGTGAATATAACTATCAGTGAGTTTTCCCATAAATTATCAGATGAGGGCAAGTATGTTAAAATGAGTTCTATATCTTAACTACTAGTGAAGTTTATCTCGGCTAAGTTCTCTTGCTAGCCTTACTATTGATTCTATGTCTGGTAAATCCCTTTTGACTTGGTCTGGCCTTAGTCTTGCCTCGTGGAATCCTTCCACATGTAGGATCCATACCCTACCCCACCACCATCTTAACTCTCTCTTACCAATCTTATCTGATGCTGAATCTACCGCATCAAATAGTAGCTGAGTAGTCCACCTATTAATCTCACCAGCTCTCCTGGCTTCTTCAAGATTTAGAGCTACCGCAATGGCTTTCACAGCCTCCTCAGCAGCCTTATATAGCTTCTCACTGGCTTGAACCGGATCCTTATTTACTAACTCCTTGCCCTCATTCAGAAACCTCTCAGCCAACTCAAGATGAGCACTAGTGACTGTAGGTGGATCCAGGTTGAGAACCTTGGCTAAAACATCAATAATATCAATACCCCGTTTCTCTAGTTCAATTGATAGTGACCTTGGGATCTCCACAACATAGTTAGTGAAGGGGCGAAATATAAAGTATTGCAACTAGGTGAATTAAGTTGATAAAGATAAGGAAACTTAACTTGGATAATGGTCTCCATCTACTTCATTCCATTACACAATGTGCTTAAAGTCTTGTTCTTTGAAATTGGAAGTACTTGGTTCGCAGGTTCCTAAACCAAGCCTATTTAAGCTATAGGAGGCTCAAGTACCCAAGGTGTGTAATGAGCAGTTCACGTGCTGAAGTCTGGGTACAGTTATAAAGCCTATTAGTGTGTACTGACTAAATGGTGAATGAATCCTGCGTGGTTGCTAGGATTAGGGATTACGCGATTGCGAGTAATGAGGTAGTTAATGGTAGGGTTTTTGAGGTTGTTAAGAAGATTGCCGTTAACCTACTTAATGAGTGGAACCCGGAAAGGGGGGATTTCATGATACTTAAGGATGATAGGGTTATTCAAATAAAGTTACCGTTACCATCACCTGAACTTTACGATAGATTACGGAACTATAACATTAGGAGGAGTGGTGACTCGGCTGAGGCAACAATACCAGTCTATGAGATAATATACTCCAGTGATTGGGTTGGGGAAGGATTTAAGGCTGAGGAGGCAGTCTTAGTCTTCCCATTCATATCCAACGAGTTAAACACGCAAATAATAAATGACGTAATAAACACTTTGAAGGCCGGGGAAGAGGAGATGGAAGAATTTGAGGAGTAATTAACCTAATGCATTAATGCGCTTCACCCAGCATTAACTCTATGAACTCGGCAACACCCTTACCGCTTGGATTCCTTGTTATTAACTTAGCATGCTCCTTAGCTCTCCCTGTGGCGTTGCCCACAGCCACCCCTAATCCAACTACCTTAAAGGCCTCTGCGTCAATATCACTATCGCCTATGAAGGCTACTGTTGAGCAATCCACGTTAATTAACTCGCAAAGCCTCTTAATGGCAGTAGCCTTACTGCACTCAATAGGCCTAACGTGGATTGCATACCCGCTTGTCTCCACGGCATACGAATCCCCAACCCCCATTCTAATTAACTCATTCTTAATCTTCTCCACAACTTCGTAATTATCACCATTAACATCAAGTGTCATGTCAAGGTACCTACAGGGGTATTGGTAAGTCGGCCTTAACCCAAGTCTCTTAATTAATTCCTCAGTCACATCCCTAGCGCTCAGTGTGCTTAACATGACTGTTGCTGAACCTGCCTTAACTACGCAACCGTTCTCAGCAATTATTGGCGCATCGTTAAGGCCAATGTACTTAGCCAGCGCCTCTGCAACAATTAAGGCATTACCAGTTACTAAACCAATCCTAACCCTACCCCTAGCCCTTTGTATAGCCCTAATGGCTTCAGGATCCAGTGCTAAGTTACCCCTATCTATGGTTAATGTTCCATCAACGTCAAGTAGGAGTAGGTTAATGTTCATACCTATGAAGCCTCGGGTTTGAAGAATTAATAAGCCTTTACTTGATCATTAAGCTTAAGGGCAATTCCTGGATCATACTTAGCTAATGGTAGGTTCAGCGTTAACAGGATTAACCTAGGGTTCTAAGTATTTAAAGGGGGCTTTAATAGGCCTTAATGTGGATAGGCAGGTTAGCGTGGTTAATTATAGAGAATTGAAGAAGATACCGTACATACTTCTCCTTCTTCAGAATGGTGTCAATGACCATGGCTTCACAAGGATCAGTGTAAGTGATTTATCAAGACAGATGGGTACTACACCTCAAAACATCTCTAAGGTGCTTAGGAGACTGGAGAGGGAGGGATACATAGTGAGGAGTAGTGTTAAGGGTGAGGTAAGTGTAATGCTTAGTGAAAAGGGCAGTGCCTTACTGAGGAATTTAATGGACCTAATAGAGAACCTGCTAGGTAAGAACATAACCATAGTCCTAAGGGGTATTGTAGTAACCGGCTTTGGGGAGGGTAGTTACTACATTAGCCTAGAGGGCTATAGGAGGCAGTTCATTAGTAAACTTGGGTTTGACCCATATCCAGGTACATTGAATATTAAGCTGCTTGACCAGTACATGAAGTATAGGTTATACTTAGAGAGAGTACCTGGTGTGAGGATTGAGGGTTTCAGTAATGGTTCAAGAACATACGGGAGTGTTAAGGCGTTTAAATGCACCATAGGTGACATACCCTGTGGTGTATTGCTAATAGAGAGGACTTCACACGGCCCTGAGGTTATTGAGGTTGTGGCTCCGGTTAAGTTGAGGGATAGGCTTGGGCTTAAGGATGGTGATGACGTTACGATAAATATCCTGGTTTAATCAAGTTAGGTCAAACGGTAATGCTTTAAAATGCATAGTTAAGGAGATAGTTGGTGAGCAGAATGGCAGCTCAACAGGAGGCTACAATACTGGTTGGGAAGAAGCCTACAACAAACTACGTAATAGCCACGGTGATGCAGTTCAATCAGGGCAGCAGGAGGGTAATCCTCAAGGCCAGGGGATCAGCAATAGCGAGGGCGGTGGCAGCAGCCACAATGGTCCGCGACAGGTTCCTAGCGGGCCAGGTCGACATAAGGGAGGTTAAGCTACTAAGCGACAAGATAACTGGCCAGGGCGGAAAGGAAAGAGTCGTAGCGGCCGTTGAAATAGTGATTGAGAGGAAGTGAGGCTACCTGTAAAAAGCATCCTTCATCACCGGCGGCTTTTTTGCAGTTTCACCATAAATGTGAAATAAGCATTATCTTTAAGTAGGTTAAGAAACCATGTGGCATTATACGTTATCGGCACAGGCCCCTGGGACCCTGACTTAATCACGGTTAAGGCAATTAAGGCATTAGCTAAGGCTCAAGTAGTATACTATAGTTCACTTGTTAATCCTGAGGTAATTAGAAGATACGCACCTAGGGCTAAGTCAGTGTACATGGGGCACGTTAGGAGTGATGAACATGAGGAGTACGTTAAGGAGGCTATTGGATACGCTAAGAATGGGCTGGAGGTTGCCTTCCTTAAGAACGGTGATCCTTCATTATTCAGTAGGGGTGTTAGGATATGTAGGGAGGCTAGGGCTCAGGGAGTAAAGTGCACTATAATACCCGGGGTACCAAGCTTCACTGCAGCGGCTGCTGAATATGAACTGGAGTTGGGTGACCTAGTGACCCTAGTATCGTACCCTAACGTAACCAAGGGTGTGGCTAGGAGGACTACGGTATTATTCATGGCTTCTACGGTTCTCGATAAGATTAATGAATACTTAAAGAACGGCGCTAAGGCAGTGGTGGTTAGTAGGACAACATACCCTGATAGTAGTTTAATTAAGGTTAATGAACGTGATCAATTTAAGTTGAAGCCACCGATACCATCCTTAGTATTCATAATGAGTGATGGTGATGGAATTAACAGTACCTAGGCTAGTGGTATCCTCGTATAAGGGTAAGTCAGGGAAAACGCTAGTAACCTTAGCAGTAGCGTACGCGTTAACTAAGGCTGGATTCACCCCCTCAATCTTTAAGGCTGGTCCCGATTACATAGACGCAAGCCTTCATGGCTTAATCACTGGTTTACCAAGTAGAAACCTTGACTACGTCCTAATGGGTTACGGTATTGTTGAGAGGTTGCATAAGTACTCCATGGGAAGTGACCTAGCCTTAATAGAAGGGGTGGCTGGACTCTACGATAGCCCTAGTGGCATTGATGAATACGGTAGTACCGCTCAATTATCTAAGGTGCTTAAGGCTCCAGTTCTGCTTGTCATTAATGGTGAAAGAATAAATAGAACTACCGGAGCCTTGATTAGGGGGCTAAGGCAATTCGACCCTAGCGTTAAGCTTGTTGGCGCAGTATTAACTAACGTAACTTCAAGACAAGTGGATAAGTTAACTAGGATTATTGAAGAGGAGGGGCTTTCAGTGGTTGGCTTCATACCTAGGGATGAGGAGGTGGAGGAGACATTAAGGTATAGGCACCTTGGACTTATTCATGCCAGGGAGATGAATAAGGAATGGTTAATCAATGTAATTGACAAGGTATCTAGAAACATAAATACTGATGCAGTACTAGAACTGGCCAAGGAGTATTCTGAACCTTTAAAACTGAACCTTAACATTGATGACTCAATACCGATTACTAGAGGAGCACCAAAGATAGGCATTATGGCTGGTAGAGTCTTCACATTCTATTACCCCGAGACAATAGAGGAGGCGTACACACTGGGTAACGTTAAGTTCATTGATCCTGAAAGGGACAGTGAACTCAACGATATTGACGTACTCCTAATTGGAGGTGGCTTCCCTGAAGTTTACGCAAAAGGCCTTGAGAGTAATAGGGCCCTTAGGTCATCAGTGAGAAGATTCGTGGAAAAGGGTGGTTACCTATATGCCGAGTGCGGTGGATTAATGTACCTAACAAGCTCAATAATCTATAATAATAATGAGTATGAAATGACCGGGGTTATTGACGCATTAACCATAATGCTCAGTAAGCCCATTGGTCATGGTTACTCCTCAGCGAGGGTAATTAAAGATACCCCAATAGCACCTAAGGGTACCGTATTAAGGGGCCATGAGTTCCACTACTCCAAGCTAATACTGAAGAGAGAGTATGAGTTAACGATAGAGTATGAGAGAGGGGTTGGTGTTAATGGCAGAGACGGATTCTTGGTAAACAATGCATATGCGCATTACCTGCATGTTCACCCATACACGTTTAACGTGTTGAATAACATTATTAAGTCATGGGGAATTAAGTCTACTTCTCGACCTTAACACCCCTCCTGGGCCTATGACTTCCCTCCTCGTTCCTAAACCTCTCCTCTAACCACGGGTCACCATTATCATGGTAACCTAGGGACTCCCAATAACCTAACTGAACCTCATCAATGAGCCTCACCTCCTTAACGTACTTAGCCGACTTCCAACCATACCTACTTGGTATCACTAACCTGAGGGGGAATCCATGATCCTTACTTAGTATTGACCCATTCATAGCGTAGGCCACTATTGAGGTATCCTCCATAAGGGCGTTAATGGGTATATTGGTCGTGTAGCCATCAGCCCCAATCACTAGTGCGTATTTAGCATTAGAAAGGGGTTTAGGCATAATGTCCCTAACCTTAACACCTCTCCAAGACACATTACTGACACTCCACCCAGTAACGCAATGGAAGTCAGCGGTAAGATCCACGCACGGTAACTTAGTGAGTATATCAAGGTAACTCACCCTAGTCTCCTGCTCCACTAAGCCTGTGAACAGTAATGCATAGTCCTCAAGGTTTACATCAGGTGGATCATAGACGTTGTACACTATGAACCCCTTAATCCGCCTCTGTTCAGGGGGCCATTCCCTACTAAACATTACCCTACTGCACTCCCTACTTAACGCCAATTTGAATACCTCAGTCCAGTTAACCATTAATTCACTGGGGTTAAGCCCCCTTAAATACTAATGTATTGCTGATTACTGGGGTCCTAATTGAAATTGTTTTAAAGCCAACCCTAGAGCATGCATTATGTTGAATGGGAAAAGAATAATCATAGCTGGAGCTGGACCTGGTCTAGGTTCAGCAACGGCCTACTTAGCCTTAATTAATGGTGCGTCGGTGGTTATGGTGGCTAGGAACGAGGAGAGGTTGAGAAGCATGCAGTCTACCTTATCTAAGTATGGTAAGGTGGAGTTCATTAAGGGTGATTTAAGCACCATGACTGGTGCTGAGAATGCCGTCAAGGAGGCTTACAGTATCCTAGGTGGCTTAGATGGTGTGGTAACAGTGCTTGGTGGGTATACTGAAGCATCACTTAGTGAGCTCACTGAGGAGTCACTATTCAACATGCTTAGGGTTAACTTAGCGGCCCACTTATTCACAGTTAAAGCCGCTGTTCAATTAATGAATAATGGTTCCATAGTAATGGTTAGCGCAATATGGGGTCCGTACCTAAACTGGCCTAACCACGTAGCGTACGTTGCGTCTAAAGCGGCATTATCAAGGGTTGTGGAGACATTGGCTGCTGAACTGCTTAGTAGGGGTATTAGGGTTAATGCAGTTGCCCCAGGGGGAATTAGGCGTGATTTTAGACCTGAGAGGAATTGGAGGAGTACTAGGAGTATTGGTGATTCAAGCGCACCACCGGAGGATATTGCTAATATAATTATTTGGCTTCTCTCAGATCAATCCGAGTGGGTTAATGGTGCAGTAATACCGGCTGATGGTGGGTTTAGATTAAGGCAGCGTTAATTAATGTCGGGTAAAATGCTGATTCTTCTTCTAAACCAATTATATATACTCCACCAGTCTAATTTATACAAGACTACACCAACCACGGTGAATACTACTGCGAAGGTTAATTGAAATTCAAGTCTACTAAGGCCCAGTGTTGATGTTGCGTTGTAGATTGTGTTTAATAGGGTTAGTTCAATGGGTATTTCAATTGAGCTTTTAATCAACTTCCCTAACAGTACGTAGGCGTTAAGCCTACTTAAACTAGCCCCAGCTGCTCCAGTACCAACGTAGAGGTAGTCGTCAAGTGGGATTCCGGGAATTACGGCCAGAATTACCACAACCAGCCAAAGAAAGCCAAGCCTAAGTAACCCCTTAAGAAACGTCATGTTCCTGCTTTTAGCCATAGGCCTCCTTAAAGCCACTCCGATTAAGTATATAGTGTTCTTAGCTAAAGCGGCTCCAAGGGCGGTAACAACTATGAAGAGTATTATTACTGGCGCATTAGGCTTAAGGTTCATTAATATTACTGAAGCGTAGACCGTGTAGGCAGCGCCAAAGAAGGGAGTGGCATTGCTCACTAGACTAACCGCGAACACCAGCATAGTGTAGTAAAGCAGCGTATCCACAATGAGGCGTTAAACCTAATGCATATAAAGCATTCCGTCAAATAAAAGCCCCAATCCTTAATGGGTGTGGTTTCTGCTCATTGAGGTTTACGTTATGTCTCTGGCCATTAAACCTAACTTAACTTAAGGCAACTAGGAACGAGCTAGCTCCCTTATTTTCTGTCTCTTAAGTGAAATTAGTTTATTTAAGGTAGTCTATCTTAACATTCATCATTCTTTAGGGACTCAATTATGTTAAGGAAGTCACTACCTGGGATTACCTTTCCAAGTATAATTGGGGAACCACCAGTTGCTTCCGTATTTCCAACCCTCAGGTGAAGCGTTTCGTTAGCTATAATAGCGAAGCCTAACCCCTCCCTAGCCAGATCATCTATCCCATGATCCTTAAATGTTGTGATTCTAGGAGCTAAATCACCCAGTAACTCCCTTAAATCACTCATTAAGACAGGGTTCCTAGTACCTCCACCACCAATGACTATTTCCCTTATGGGACCATTTATGAATCGCTTAACTTGATCACGAATACATTCTGCGGTAAACCTAGTTACGGTCCTAATTAAGTCGTCCCTTGAGTACCTACCTAAATACGGTAGGATCCTATCCTTCACAAAGCTTAACCCAAAGTACTCCCTCCCAGTGTTCTTGGGGGGTTGCTGTGAGAAGTACTTATCCTGCATTAGTTCAAGGATTAATTCTCTAATCACATGACCATTAGATGCGTGTAGGCCATCCTTATCGTAAGGCTCATTGTAGAAGTAGTCTGTTAATGAGTTAATTAGAATATTACCAGGCCCTACGTCAAACGCAATCACCCTATTTCTCCCAATGTACGTTACATTTGATATGCCGCCAATGTTTACGGTTAATGTCCCCTCATCAAATATTAATGAATCACTTAATGCAATTAATGGGGCACCTAAGCCTCCGGCAGCAACATCATTAGTCCTAAAATCATAAACCACCGTTTTAAGGGTTCGTGCGTAGATCTCAGATACTTCACCAATCTGCAGTGTACCATAATCCCTCTTACCTAATGAAGGCCCATGGTAAGCAGTATACCCTGAGTAAACCACCACGTCATAATCCCCCACGTTGAAACTACTCACTATAGCGTTAGCAAGGAATCTCCCCAAGTCCCAATGCACCTTACTGAACTCCTCAGCGGTAACGCATTCCATGGATGAGACCTTAAGTAACTCCCTCCTCAACTCCTCAGGGTATCTGAAGGACGTATAGTTAATTATCTTGAATTTTACTCTCCTTCCGCATCCCTTTAAATCAATAAGTGATACATCAGCTCCATCAGATGATGTTCCAGTGACAATTGATAAAAACCTCATTCATCTTCCTGCATTACTAAATGTTATTTAAGTTTCACGCATAATCATCAATGTTATTCAACCAAGTCAATAATATTTATAATTACGTAACTTCTTCATCCATCAATATTAATGGGGTAAGGTAATGCTTAAAAAGAATTATTACATAATTAAGGCATGTCTCTACTAGATGTGCTTAGTGGGGCATTAGGATACTTGTTTTGGTTCCTATTATTAGTCGTATTGATACAGCCATGGTTATCGATGAGATCTCTGCAGCATGCTAGGTTAAGGCTTATGGAGATAATTGAACGTAAGTATGGTTACAGGGTGATAACAATGATTCATAGGCAGGAGAAATTCGGCTTTTTAGGAATACCAGTATACCGCTACATAGACATTGAGGATTCTGAAGCTGTTATAAGGGCAATCAGAACAACACCACCAGACATGCCTATAATGCTTATACTCCATACCCCAGGAGGCCTTGTTTTAGCAGCATCACAGATAGCTAGGGCTCTTAAGTCACATCCAGCGAAGAAGATTGTTGTAGTTCCCCATTACGCCATGAGTGGTGGTACGTTGATAGCATTAGCGGCTGATGAAATACTAATGGATCAGAACGCGGTGCTTGGCCCACTGGATCCCCAATTAGGAGGACCTGGTGGTGTGTATTACCCAGCTCCATCAGTCCTGAGGGCTGTTAAGGCTAAGGGCATGGATAAGGTTGATGATGAAACCTTAATACTTGCCGATATTGCAGAGAAGTCTATAAAGCAGGTTAAGGAATTGGTTATTGAGTTATTAAGAGGGAAGATTAGTGATGAAAGGATTGAGCAGGTTGCAGATAAGCTTGTAGGCGGCTACTATACCCATGATTACCCAATAACCGTTGAACAGCTTAGGGAAATGGGATTCACGGTATCAACTAACATACCGCCTGAGGTTTATGAACTAATGGAACTATACCCACAAGCAAGGACAAATAGACCAGGCATAGAGTACCTACCATACCCAGCAGTACCTAAATTCATACCTAGTGAAAGAAAAGAATAATTAACTAACGTGAAGAAGCTACGTAGCAAATCCTAGGTATCTACGAGTAGAGAGAGAATTAATAAACGCGTAGGCCATCAATTCTAAAAGACTGAAGGATCATAGTGAGGGAATAATCACTGATGCCGGGGCCGGGATTTGAACCCGGGCCCCCTTGCGGGGACGGGATCTCCAGTCCCGCGCCTTGGACCAAGCTCGGCCACC
>NZ_JAGDXD010000010.1 GCF_023256255.1 Caldivirga sp.
CTTCCTTACTGGTGCTAGTTGTTGTGGTAGTTGAGTTAGTGGTAGTAGTTGCGGTGGATGTGGTGGTAAATGTTGTAGTGGTAACCTTATGATTAGCTTCATGATAACTTGAGTAAGCCATTACCATGAATAAGGCACCCATGATTATTATTACCGCTGATATAACTGCCATAGCAACCTCAACCCCACCGATTCCGCTCCTTACCTTTGTTACCATAAGTCATTAACCTTCATTATAAAGATATACTTTATTCAAGTGTTCATGCATTTTTAACATACGGACTATCCTTATAAATTACTTAATAGCAAGGAGGTTCATGAGGTTAGTGTATCTTAGGGTAATTATTGGTGTACTTTTCATTGTTTGGGCGATTCTGCATATAATATATGGACTTAGTATAATTCATTTCCTAGCATTAATAGGTTTATTCTTCATAGTTGATGCTATATTATCAGTAGTAGCAGCAGTATTGGTTTTATTGAATATAATGGTAATGTTCATACCAGTGCTGGTTTACTCATGGATTAATTACATACTTTTGACTGGGTCAAGGATCTTTCCAGCACCCGTATTGGGATATAGAATACCGGTAATAGATCCCTTGGTAATAATAGTTGCTATTATTGATATTGCCTTAATATTCCTAGTAACAGCATTATGGATACTGACTAGAAGGCATTAATTATGGACTTAACCAAAAGTAGACTAGCTATTTTTGGTTTTTCACTAAGCACAACAGCTCCTTTAGTGTTGGCTTCCCTTCATGAATCAATACTAGTTACATTACCCACTGTCTTCTTAACATTACCCCTGGCATTAATTGTGTATGCATATGTTAACACTTATTGGGGGCCTGATGGATTATTCCACTATACTAGGGTAGTCTCCACTAGGCTTGGAAGTATTCAATTGTATAGCTGGTTATTAAGCTACTTCCTCTACATTGTTTACACTGTGGATTATGTAGATTATATGGTACTTAAATTACCTAACTCGGTGGCTAATGCATTAACCATAATATTACCCATTTTATTCTCTACACTAGTAGTAATAGAATTATCATACTTAACATTATTTATATTATCAGTTGCTCAAATAATCTTAGCATTGCCAATACCTCAATTGGGTTGGATTGAATCAATAGCCACTGTTGGTCCAGCGCCACATTACTTATTCACTAATATACTCTCATCAAGTTTACTCATAGTGTGCATAACATTAATACCATACGCCAACGGTTACACCAGTTTGTCTAAGTACGTTCTATATGCTTTTGTGTCATCATCAGTGCTGATGATTATTGGCGGCTTCTTTAAGGCATCATTCATATTGAGTCAATTAACCAGTTTAGGCTATGTAGGGTTAATCATAGCGGAATACACTGCTTTATACAACTTGCTTCACCATGGTTTAGGTATAAGGCGAATTAGGTTAATGATACCAGCATTAGTTATCCTGCTTGATGCAGTAAGCCTAATTAACTATAATGAATTCTACAACATTACAATAGTTCCCTCAGTGGCCGCCCTTTACCTAACTTTATTAATTTCATTTTCAGTTTCATGGATCTACCTAAGCAGAAGTGGCTTCTTTAATAAGAGAAGAGGCGTTATGAAGTTTACTTACTTAATGTTATCAATTGTTTCATCACTTATAATGGTTTATGGGATTTACACGGTATTGGCTCAATCAAGTGGAGTAGCCTTATATGAGGTGATTGCAGCATTAGTAATACCTATAGCATTAGGGTTAATGTTACCCTTAAGGGCTCATAATTAGTCAGCAGCCTGGAAGTGGTCATTTAATCCCTCCTCACGCACTTCATCATCAATAATATTCTCGGTATTGGGCTAAATAAATATTATGTGAAGCACCTTCAAGTTGAGGGGAGGGTTAACTCCAGCGCCGCCTCAGTGTGCTGTATGTTAATTAGCAGTAGTTTAGTTAATTCATCATAATCATAGTTAATCGAGATCCCATTAACCTTAACGCTAATTGGCCTACTGGGTGAGTAAACGAGGGTTTCACCAGGTTCAACAAGTGTTAAGGTGGCTTTATAAAGTGACCCTGAGTACTCCTCATTAATCTTGCTCACTGAGACTGGCATTAATGCGTACTTAGTTAACCCAATTACCCTTGGTTTACTTGAATCATTGAATGCAAGGATTAAATGTGGCTCAGCCTTCCTCACGTATCCCTCCACTTTACCCTCATGAGTAGTCATCGTGTTTATCCTCAGTAGGACTGAGTTCTTAGGTAAGCCTAATTTACTGGGCTCCAGTATATAGTATACTTGGTCAAGATCCCTATGTACATTAAATAAGGTAATTAAAGTAATATCCCTCACACTGGTTAAGGTGGTTAATGGTACTGGTTCAGTATATGGATCATTTATATACATTTCATCAGTTAACTTAGCTGGTTCATCAGGCCTAAGTACAATCCATTGCGGGGTCAGGAACCTCCTTAGTAAATTAACATTAACACCCCTCCTCCAGTACGGGTCCTTATCAATGGCGTCACCAATACCCACTGCCGAGAAGAATAACACCCTAGCCAGTAGATCAGCGTAGGCATGATGATCCGTTGTTACCATGACGTCAAAGAATGGTGCGTAACCCAACTGCATTGCGAGCATTGAGTTATATACATTATAGTACAGTAGTAGATGCTTGGGTGTTGAGGATCCGTAATCAGGGCTTGTGCGTATCATTAATGCTGAATCATGCTTAGCCCCTATGAAGTAGTGGTATAGGTCAGGCATACATAGTTCAATCAACATACCGTACCTTTCAGCGGCATTAAATAAAGCGTCAAGGTACCTTTCAAGCGCACCAGGCTCGCTCATATAGACTTCACTACACCTCTGCCTAAGAGTGGTTAACCAATCATGCTTAATTGAGTAGACCCCCTTACTCTTAAGTGACTTAACTAAATCATTGAAGTAGCCCTCAGGCTGAGTTATGCATGTTGCGTTCTTAACGATCCTTGACTGGTACCGTTGAGCGTATGGTGATGTCCTTGATAAGTACCTAATGTGTAGGCTTATTATTGAACCAAGTACCCTTGAGAGTGACTCAAGGTCGCTGCCTAATTCAGGAACCTCATGGTACTCTAATGCACCCCCATCTTCAGGATTCTTTGGGTACCACCATGAGTCAACCTGGTAATACTTAACACCTATACCGTTCTCACCCATATACCTCTTAATCTCAAGCATGGTTTGAGCATAATTCATGCCGGGTAACGTCCTATACCAGTACATACCACCTGTATCAGTCCAGTATTGGAGGGAATTCAAGTAATCAATATTAGCCTCTATGGAGGGTTTAGACCTACCGTAGAGAGCCCTAATCCAACGACCCCACCTGAATAAGGCCTCGTTGGGTGAATTACCGTAGACGATTATTGACGATAATACATACCCCTCAGGAACCCTACCAATAGTCCCACTCAACCCCAGTATAGCCCTAAACCCAACACCACTTGCACTTAACTTAAGTAGCTGCGGTGCCCTAGGCTCAAGGGCTGAGGCAACTACCGTTGATAGGCTTTTAGAATCGATGAACATTCCGAAGGAACCCAATACCACTCCACCAGCCGATTCATTGAGCTTAATGAAGATTGGTTTAACCCAATTATAAGGCGTATACCCGAAGAATCTGTCTAAGAAAACCTGCGCATTGAACGATGCAGTATCTACATCATCCTCACCACCAACGCCCCTTTCTACACTTACCTTAAATAAAACGCTAGATATTACCACTGGTTCGTTTAAATAAGCCTTAACCACATATAACGCCTTTACTGATTGAGCCTCCCCATCAATTGCATATGAAGTGTATTTACCTAACTTATCCTCACCAGCGCTACGTATACCGCCAGCATATGTTAGGCCACCGCCCTTAACCATTGGCGATGACTTAAGCATTAATGCATCCCTGAGTATAAGCTCCCATGAGACTTCATCATCGAAAGCAACCAGCCTTAAATCACCCCACCTAGCCAGGTTAACCATTTGCAGCAAACTTCCCCTGGCTTTTAAACCAATTTAAACAGATCAAACTACAGAAGGTTAATTTAAGTGGACCCACTAAACTAAGCCTAATGATGGGGCTTGAACAGTTACCAGCTGTTCATAAAATCCAGGGTGTAACATTTCCTAAAGGCAATATATAGTATTTGACGCCTAGTAATTATTAGGTTTACTCTTTTTAACTATTGAAGCTAAGTAAAATAATATGCCATGTACGTTGTGTGAATACATGTTAATAAATGCGTGTGAACCTAAACTACTATGAAGAAGATATCTCATGCGATATTGGTAGCGGCAATGGCTATAGCTATGGCTGTTGCTACAGTATCTCTTGCAGAGGGTTACACGATAACGCAGGCGGTATCTTCAACGCTTCTTTACGTTCCTGGTGCACCGAACTGGAACCTATTCGTATCCCACACGGTCGGCAATGACATAGGCGCATACGATACCTACGTGCCCCTAGCCTACTATAACCCTATAACTGGACAATTCTTCCCAGCCCTGGCTGAGAATTGGACGATTAGGGTTTTGCCTAATGGTTCTGGTGTTTTGACTGTTTATCTTAGGCGTGGCTTGTATTGGTTTAATGGTTCAGCAACAATACCCTTCACCGCATGGGACGTTTACGCAGAATTCTACATCGGCGTTAAGGGCTTTGGATGGTTTTACCCATTCATGCAGTTTCAATATGCTGACGAGGACATTAGAGTAATCAACAACTACACAATACAATTCCTATTCCAACAATGGTCACCAACAGAATGGATTTACCTACTCACATACCACATGTTCACACCTTACCCGGTTTGGAAGTGGGCTGTGGACGCTTTAAAGAATATTACGAATAGGGGTGAGGCGCTGGCCTTTGCACATAGGAATATTACAACCTTCGTGGCGCCTTACTGGAGCATAAGTCCATACTATGTCTCTAAGGTTGGCTCAAACTACATTACAATAACCCTAGTACCACCGGATCTATTCCAGAGGTGGGAGGAGGTTTATCCGCTCAATTCATTCACATATTACCCAACTGTTGTATCGCTATTCGTAGGTGGGAATACCCAGGCAATGACCACGATTATGTCTGGGCAGGCTCAATTCATCTACGTTTTCCTATCGCCCCAGCAGAATGCTGAACTTGAGAGTAAGGGTATTGACGTCTTCACAATATACTCATACGACATATACGGCATAACAATCAACCCTAGCTACTACCCCTGGAACATACCGCAGGTGAGGAGAATACTATACTATGTACTTAATACAACAGCTATGGCTGCGTCGTGGGGTTTGCAATCACTGTTACCTGCTAGCTATAATATCCCAGCAGCACAATATACCTTATCCACATTCCCGCAGACCATAGCAAATATGTTATTTACATATAAGTACAATACTACTGAGGCTGCGCAGATTCTTGAAAGCCTAGGTTTTTACCAGAAGAATGGGCAATGGTACACTCCAAATGGGACACCACTGCAATTAACGCTTCTAATGCCTGCAGGCTTCACAAATCAAATAGTTCCAGCATCCTTCGCAGCAGAGGAGCTTACGGCATTCGGCATACCGACTAAGACGGTTGCAATAGAGCATGATACACTTGTTGGGAAACTAATACCTAACGGTGAGTTCCAGGCCGTTGAGTGGTTTGGCCCCAAGGTGAATAGTTACATTACGGCCTGGACTCAGTGGCCCCACACATCCGTGTGGACATACTTTGTAGGCAACGTGTTTAATACATCCCTAGCCTGGCCCTTTGCATGGCCTAGGGTTGTTAATCATCAGCTTATCGGTTGGTACTGCCAGCCATTATCAACGAACCTACCGCCACCAATTAACAATACCTTAGTCTGGTGCGTTAACTCTACGTTCGGCTACATTAACTTGTCAAACGTCCAAACAGTTATTGCCGCGGCAGCGCCTGGTAGCCCTGATTACGAGAAGGCTATTGAGGCTTGGATAGCGTGGTGGGAGTATTATGATCCGCAGTTCATCTGGGGTGCTAAGCTTGAGCCAATTCAATATAACCCGAACTACTTCGACTTCACATGGGCGTATGCATGCCTACCGCACCTGATAGCAGACCTGGTGGTTTATCCATCGGCCCAACAGATGATTATGGGTATGTCAACGACCTGGCTTCCAGACCCATTCTTCTTCGGCGGCGTTGCCCCACCTGGCTTT
The DNA here is from genome assembly GCF_023256255.1 of Caldivirga sp. Lineage (NCBI taxonomy): Archaea > Thermoproteati > Thermoproteota > Thermoprotei > Thermoproteales > Thermoproteaceae > Caldivirga > Caldivirga sp. The sequence continues at coordinate 6,225 of NZ_JAGDXD010000010.1, forward strand.
ATTCCGCCTATTGCCCAGGCCATCATTAATGGTTCACTGTGGAGTAAGTATCCTCAGTATGCTGCGTTCATTGGTTTGCCGAGTCCTGATCCTCAGTTGCAGGCTTGTGTAGCCTCATACT